>JALELH010000014.1 GCA_022768865.1 Spirochaetia bacterium | reverse complement strand
AATCTGTAGTAATATCAACAACGTTATACAGATAACTTAATCATTATAGCGAGGTTATATATTATGGCAGTACCTAGATCCAAAACATCAAAGGCCGTAACAAAGAGAAGACGTGGCGTTAACATGCACCTGGATACACCTAATCTTGTTCCATGTGGCAACTGCGGAAACCTTGTTCTTCCACATCACGTATGTGGCAAGTGTGGTTTCTATAAGGGACGTCAGGTTATTACTCCAGAAGTTAATGGCTAATTAGGAGATTAAGATGGACGAACTTTTCCAGAAGATTCAGAAGCTCATTGCAGAAAAACTTGAAATTGATGCAGACAAAGTAACTCTTGAAGCATCATTCCGTGGAGACCTTGGTGCAGACAGCCTTGATACATACGAACTTGTGTATGCTATTGAGGAAGCTATGGGTGTATCTATCCCTGATGACAAGGCTAACGAATTTGAAACAGTTAAGGATGCTTACGACTACATCAAGTCTCAGCAGCAGTAATTTATACTGAATCTTTTGCTGAACTTTCAGCAGAATTTGTTAAAGCACAGTTCCTATACTGTGCTTTTTTAATTTTAAAAGGTATATTGAATCTATGAGTTTCCGTCATTTTTTTTATCCCAAAAAGGACCTTACAAAAGAAAGAAAAAAGGAATTGGAATTCTTTTGCAAAAACCTTGGCCTGCATTTTAAAGACTTTTCCATACTTGACCTGGCATTTCATCACAGATCATATTCCAACGAAAATGAATCTCATAAAAAATACAACAACGAACGCCTTGAATTCCTTGGAGACAGCGTTTTAGGACTTGCTACTGCCGCCTTTTTATATAAGGACATGGACACAAACAAGGAAGGCGACTTAGCCAAAATAAAAAGTAACGTTGTAAGCGAAGCAAGCCTTGCGCCCATTGCCGTTGAAGTAATGCACATAGACAAATACCTTATTTTGGGCAAAGGGGAAGAAATGAGCGGCGGCAGACACAAGAAAGCAATCCTTGCAGATGCCGTAGAAGCCGTAATCGGTGCCCTTTACATAGACCAGGGATACGAAGCGGCAGAAAAACTTGTCTTAGAGCTTATTGTGCCTGAAATAAGAAAAGTTCAGTCCAACACAGGACACAAGGATTATAAGACAATCCTTCAGGAGTACTATCAGAAGAAAAGCGGCAAATGCCCGGTATATAAACTTGAAAAAACAACGGGTCCGGACCACGACAGGGTATTTTTTACCAGTGTAAGCCTTGGAAATGTTGTCTATGGTCCTGCACAGGGCAAAAACAAAAAGGAATCTGAGCAGAACGCTGCAAAAGACGCACTGGAAGTTTTAGGCTTTTCTTCAATATAAACATAAACTGTAAACATCAAAACCCAAACGGAAAACTATGTCAGATTCAAGAACAACAAATTTAACTTCCGGCAATTTATTAAAGCAGATAATTTTATTTACGCTCCCCTTAATTGCAAGCGGCGTGCTGCAGCAGCTGTTTAATTCCTGCGACATTGCAGTAGTTGGCCGCTTTGTAGGTGCAGAAGACCTTGCTGCTGTTGGAAGTACTTCTCCATTAATAAACCTTATTTTAAATGTTTTTATCGGTCTTGGTGTAGGTGCCAACGTCCTTATTGCATCTTTAGTAGGGCAGAAGAAAACGGAGCTTATAAGTTCTGCCGTCCACACTGTAATTCTGCTTGCCGTTTTATGCGGAACAGTTCTTGGTGCAGTGGGAATCATATTTTCAAGCAGGATTCTTGTTCTTATAGAAACTCCACATGAAGTTTTGCCTCAGGCAGCCCTTTACCTTAAAATTTATTTTACGGGCTTTCCTTTTATAATGATTTACAACTTCGGTTCTTCCATATTAAGGGGAAGGGGTGAATCCTTTAAGCCCGCCGTCTTTTTAATAGTTGCAGGAATTTTAAATGTCTTTATGAACCTTTTCTTTGTTTTGTGCCTGCACATGGGGGCTGAGGGCGTAGGCATTGCCACAACTTTAGCCAACCTGTTCAGTGCGGCTTGTATAATAATTACCCTGGCAAAAGAAAAGGGTGAATTCAAGTTCAGCATAAAGAAACTTGCAATAGATAAACGGCACAGTGCAATTTTGTTTAAAATAGGCATGCCGGCAGGAATACAGGGCATTGTGTTCAGCCTGTCCAACCTTGTAATACAGGGTGCTTTAAATTCCCTTGGGCCAAAAGTAATGGCAGGCAGTGCTTCCGGCGTAACTTTTGAAATCTTTGCTTACTTTATTGTAACGGCCTTTGTTCAGTGTGCCGTAACCTTTACAAGCCAGAATTACGGTGCAGGCAACCTAAAGCGGTGCTATAAGGCATTTTTTTACTGCATGGCATTGAGCGTTGGATTTACAATGGTATGTTCTCTTGTGTTTACATTGTTCCGGTTCCGGCTGTCTGAAATTTATTCTTCTGACCCGGAAACAATCAGATACAGTGCCTACAGGATTTTAAAGGTAGAATCTGTCCAGTTTTTAATAAATTCCTATGAAATTACTGCCGGTGTTTTAAGGGGATTCGGCTGTTCCTTGACGCCTGCAATCATTACCATAGCAGGAACCTGTGCCGTGCGCCTTTTGTGGATTGCATTTGTTTTCCCAAAGTTTAACACTTACGGCTCCGTTTTAATGGTTTACCCGGTGTCTTGGGTTATAACGGGTTCCGCCATGATTTTAACGCTGATAATATTTTTAAAGAAGAAAATCAATAAAAATTGCTGAACAGGATTATATGTCATTCTCCGGCTTGACCGGAGAATCTTGCTTAACTTAGCAAAAGGAACCTCGTGTCGTAGCACGAGGGTGACATCTGCACAAATTTACTAAAAACTTTTAATAATTTTTATAAAATCCTATTGACAAAAAAGCTGCAATTATATATATTCTAATCATCGCAACGCGGTAGTCGTATAATGGCTTATTACCCCAGCCTTCCAAGCTGGAGACGAGGGTTCGATTCCCTTCTACCGCTTAACTTTAAGCTAAGTTGAAAAGACTTAGCTTTTTTTATTTTAAACGTTTACAGTTACTGCAAAAACATCTTTCATAAAATTCTATTATAAAAACAAAAAATCAGGTTGCAGAATAAATGTTTAGGGCTGATAATTTCTGTATTGAATTGTTCAATACGGAGGCATTATGAAACTTATAAGACTGGCACTTATTCTTGGAGCCGCACTTGCTTTAACTTCATGTTCAAATAAATATAAAAACGACACAAAACTTGCCATGGAAAACGGAATACCCGTTGCAGAACGCTACGGTCAGCTTCAGATAATCGGAACAGACTTATGCAACAAAGACGGTCAGCCTGTCCAGCTGCGTGGCATGAGTTCCCACGGCCTTCAGTGGTATGGCAAATATGCCAACGAAAAGGTAATAGGCTGGCTGCGCGACGACTGGAACTGTCAGATATGGCGTGCTGCCATGTATCTTTCTGAAGGCGGCTATTTAGGTTCAAGGGCAATCAAGACAAAAGTTGTATCTTCCGTAGAAGCCGCAATCAAGCTTGGCGTATATGTAATCATAGACTGGCATGTTTTAGGCACAAAAGACCCGATGATTCACCTTGAACAGGCAAAAGAGTTCTTTGACGAAATGTCCAGAAAATACGGCAGCTATCCAAATGTGCTTTATGAAATCTGCAACGAACCAAACAGCGACAAGGTTACCTGGAAAGACAACATAAAGCCCTATGCAGAAGAAGTAATAAAGGTAATCCGCGCCAATGACCCGGACAACATCATTATCGTTGGAACGCCAAACTGGAGTTCTGAACCGCAGATTGCCGCAGAAGACCCTATAGACGGCAAAAACATAATGTATACAATCCATTTTTATGCAGGAACTCACGGAAAAGAGCAGAGAAACAAAGTTGCAAAGGCATTAAAGCTTGGTGCTCCTGTTTTCTGCACTGAATGGGGAACAACCATGGCTTCCGGTGACGGAGGAGTTTTTGAAAAGTCCACAATGGAATGGATGAAGTTCTTTGAAAAGAACAACATTTCATGGACAAACTGGGCCGTAAACAACAAGGGTGAAGATTCCGGCATCTTAGCCTATAACAAAGACCGCAACGGCCAGGGCGGCTGGACTGAAGAAGACCTTAGCCCGGACGGCAAGCTTTTAAGAAAAATCCTGCGCAAGGAGAATTAAGAAAAGACAGGCACCGGCATCTATTAGACAAATGGCGGCTTTGCAGACCTATACACGAATTGCTTGCAATTCGTGGGGGAAAAGTTAAGACAGGTACCGGCATCTATTAGACAAGTTTTAAAGACCCATACACGAATTGCGTGCAATTCGTGGGGGAAAAGTTAAGACGATAGTATGGAACTTAGATGAACTTATTAATGCCATAAGCACCTTTTTTATCGGGCGGCAAGAGCGTGAATAAAGTTACTGGCAGGAATAGAAAATATTGACAGGTTTATATACTTCGGCTAAATTGTAGTCACACTGCAAAATAGCCGAGGTTTAATTATGTATCTTGAACGTCATGTTTATTCTTATATAGAACGGATGCTAAGGCAATTTAAAATTGTTCTTGTTACAGGTTCAAGGCAGGTAGGAAAATCTACCATGCTTAAAGAAAAGCTGCTTCCAGGTTATGATTATGCAGTTTTGGATGATTATGCAGAACTTGACATGGCAAAAAATGATCCTGCCATTTTTATAAAGAATCATAAAATCCCCTTGATTATAGATGAAGTTCAGCGTGCACCTGAATTGTTCCTGCAGCTCAAATATATTGTAGACCAGTCTGCTGATAAAGGTAAAATCGTTCTTACAGGATCTCAGTCCTATAAGCTTTTAAAAAATGCAAGTGATTCTCTGGCGGGCAGGGTGTGCATTGTTGATATGGCATCCCTTTCAATGAGGGAAAAATACGGCATAGATTTTAATTCTCCTTTTTTGCCTGAACAGAACTATGTTGATTCAAGAAGCAGTTATCTTACAAAATATGATGATTTATGGAAGCATATTCAGCGCGGTTCAATGCCCGAGCTGTTTGATGAAAGCATTGAATGGGAATCTTTTTACCGTTCATATGTAAGGACTTACCTTGAACGTGATGTTGCTGAACTGATTAATTCTAAAAACCTTTTGAAGTTTAATAATTTTATGAAGTGCCTTGCAGCACGCACCGGCGAACTTGTAAATTCTGATGCAATTGCAAGGGATGTGGGGGTAAACGTGCGGACAATTCAGGAATGGACAAGCATTCTGGAATCTTCTGGAATTATCCGTTTGCTTCATTCCTATGAAAACAGCATTACAAACAGAACTGTAAAAACACCGAAAGTATATTTTATGGACACAGGGCTGGTATGCTATTTAGTTGGCTGGACTTCTGCTCAGGTTGCAATGAATGGCGCAATGAATGGTGCTTTATTTGAAAACTTTGTAATAAGTGAAGTAATTAAATCCTATTACAATTCCGGCCACGATGCACAAAACCTTTACTTTTACAGGGATAAAGAGCAGAAAGAAATTGATCTTGTCATTGAAAAAGACGGGGTACTGTATCCGATTGAAATAAAAAAATCTTCCCGTCCGGCATTGGACATGACTAAAAGTTTTGGCGTATTAAGCAGGATTCCTGGTAAAACTGTTGGAACAGGCTGCATTATCTGTCAGTGCGAAAAGAAAACTTTTTTATCAGAAAATATAATTGCTTTGCCTGTTGAATATTTGTAAATTCCTTGAGAAGGTATTGCATTTTTGTGCAAAGGTCTTGCCTGAAGGGCAATAGAGGTTTTACCTGTTTCCCTTAGCCCTGTTGTGGGTCTTGCAGAGCATCTGACAGTTGGCAATGTCTGTCTTGCCGCCATTGCTCCAGGCGGTAACATGGTCGGCGTCCATTTCCGTAATTTTCCAGATGCGTTTTGCGTTGGCGTCAGTGCCTAAAGCGCACAGAGGGCAGTTGGAAACACCGTCCTTTTTTGCGTCGTCCGTCTGTTTTGTGTAGACGCACTTTTTGGTGCTATCTTCAAACATTCGGATTTCAAGAAGTGTGGTGTCAACATAGCCGCCCAAAATGTATTCAAAAACACCGGAACGTTTTTTAACGGCGGCATCTGCATACAGTTCATGCACTTTTTTAGAAACTTCGTCTGCATCGTAAGGCTGTTTGTGGTAAGTTTCGTAAAGGCGACCCCATTCAAGGCCGCGCATTTCACTTTCTACGTCTTTGAACGTAGCAGAAACCCAGTCAATGACGGAATTAAAATAGGTTTTAAGTTCACGGCAGTTATCGTCAGAACGGTGGGCGCTCATGTAGGCGTCGCAGGCATCGTCGCTTTTGCCTTTTGTAACCCATTGCAATGCGGTGTGCAGATAGTCCTGCCGCAGAACATCGCCTTTTATGTATGCGCTCCATTTCTGGATGTTGGCGTTCTGGCTGTTGCTGAATTCTTCCTTGGCAGCCGTAACAAAAGGTCCGCAGTAAACGGCATTGCTTATTTCCTGGTGGTTCAGCGGAATGCCTGAAATGTTGATTGTCTTGAACTATTCCTTGATTTCTGATTCTTCACCTTCGCAGATGTAAATAGTAAGTGGTGTTTTGTTGATTTTCTTTACCTGGTCTTCGCTCATGGCAGAAAAATAGTGGGGCAGACCGTCCTTGTCTATGAGGGGGAACTTTCCCGTAATGAACCGGCCAAGACTTGTTATGCGCTGCTGACCGTCTAAAACTTCGTATTTGTCATCGCCAACTTTGTTAAAGTAGATTAAGCCAAGCGGGTAGCCGTTTAGCACGGAACGGATTACGGATTCTTCACGCTTTGCCTGTGCGTAAAGGTAATTGCGCTGGTATTCCGGCTGAATTGTAAGCTTTCCAGAAAGCCCGAACAGACCTTTGCCTTCAAGTTCGTTGTAAACAAAGCCCTTGCATATTTCTTCTATTGTAATTGACGTATTTAATGTTGCCTTCATTTTATTTTCTCCTGATTAAGATGCGAGAATACATTCTGTGTTCATTTAAATATGGTCTATCGTGTTTTAAGCAATTTGGAAGTTTTACTTCTTCAACTTGTTCAGTGGCATTGTTTTCAGTTATTCCCAAGATTTCAAACTGTTCAGGGCAATATTTATCAAGGAATGTAATCGGAACTCCCATTGCGCCATCGTAATCTGAAGGAATTGAATCTGTATAAGGAACTTCTATTGCATCATAGTTGTCATATTTGGGATAGCCGTTTTCTTTAATTTCTTTATGTTTGCTGAATTTCAAATTATCTGCCATTGTCATAAGCTGTAAAGGTTGATGTCTGCGGCCATGGTCTAGGTTTGTCAGCCATAAACAGTTATTTGTTGCAACAATTCTTTTTCCGTCTTCAATTCTTGCTTCAGTTCCGTATAATCCATAACTTTCTGGAACAATAAAACCAGAAATCCATCTTCCCATTCCATTACCAAGCCATATTTTATTTTCCTTAATAAGCGGGAAGACTTCTTTATAGGAAATACAATTTATGTTCCCTATAATCAAAAACTTCTTGTCTGCTTCTACAATCCATGCCAGGAATTCGCGGAAGAGGGAAAAGGGCGGGTTGGTTACAATAATATCTGCTTCGTTGCGCAGGGCTTTAACTTCTTTGCTCCTGAAGTCCCCGTCGCCGTCCATGTAATGCCACTCAAGAGCGTCTATGTCTATTTTGCCAGAGCTGTTTGTGTCACGGTCTAAAATGAATATTTTGCCTTTTGTTACGGAAAGTTCTCTGTCAAACTGCGGCGATTCTTCTTCAAACAAGGAAAGCTGGTAGTAGCCGTCTGCGTCCTTGTCTCCGTATTTTTTGCATTTGCCTGCTGCAGAAAAGCTTGTGCTTATAAGCTTTTTCAGGCCCAGGTTTTCAAAGTTCTGTGCAAAAAAGCGCGTAAAGTTGGACCATTCAGGATCGTCGCAGGGCAGGAGCACTGTTTTGTCTTTAAAGGTGTCCGGGTTGTATTCTAAGTATGCATTGACTTCTTTTTGAATGTCTTCGTATTGAGTATAGAATTCGTCGTTCTTGTTTTTCTTTGCCGACTTTAAGTTTTCGTTTGCCATGAATGTGTTCCAGAAACTAGAAAAAAACTTGTAAATGTTAGAAAATGTTTGTTTTTTACTAGCAGATATAATAGTTAATAGAAATATTACTTGTAAATATGATAGTTGTCAAATAAAAACAATCTTAGATGTGCTAGTTTTTATCTATGAATATTGGTTCACGGATTAAAGAAGAAATTGAATTTTCTAATTTATCTTATAAAGAACTATCTGCAAAAACTGGAATTGCTGAAGGCTCTCTGTATAATTATGTTTCAAGCACAAAACCTTCCATTCCGCCGGCTGATGTTGCCGTAAAAATTGCAAAGGCACTTGGCGTTACTGTGGAATACCTTGTAAACAGGCCAGGAAGCTAATTCACCCCTGGACACAGAAGCCAAAAAGGTGGCATACGACTATTGCGCCCTTTGTTCCAACGACAAAAAATCCATTAAAGCACTGATAAAAGAGATGAAAACTCATAAATAATAAAGGATAAAGTTTCTTTCTATGGTGAATCATTCCCACTGCATTGTGGGAGATATTCCCATTGTATTGTGGGAGATATTCCCACTGTATTGTGGGAGTTATTCCCACTGTATTGTGGGAGGTGTTCCCACTGTATTGTGGGAGATATTCCCACTGTATTATGGGAGCTATCCAACATAATAGGGTGAGTCATTCCCATCCAAGGGTGGGAGCCATTCAACATTGCAGTGTGATGCGTATGCTTTATGTTTAATTAAAGTCCGCTTTGGTTTATGACGGAAAAACTTTTATTGGTGCCGGTGCCGTTGTTTTTTATTCCGTAATGCCCACATTCCATAATTCCACAGGCAAAAAAGCCTACATCATGAACATCTATACAGACCCGGCTTACCGCCGGCAGGGTATTGCCATGCACATGGTAGACCTGCTTGTGCAGGAAGCAAAGGCAAAAGGGTATTTCCAGATAACTCTTGAAGCAACCCAAATGGGCCGTGCTGTTTACGAAAAATACGGCTTTAGGCAAATGACTGACGAAATGGAACTGGTTTAGCAATTTCTATTTTCTAAAAAATACATTATACTTTTCAGTTGTTGAATCTGAAAAAGAGGAATTATGAGCAGGATATCATTTTTGACTTTTTGTATTGAATATTACGCTGACCATATTCATAAGCCTGGCAATGAAGTTTATAAACAGCTGAAAGATTCCGGCGTTATAAGTTTTCTAAAAGATAATTATGATGATTTACACGGAATGAGTTTTACCTATCTGATGCAGGTTATTGATGAATATACTGGAAATAAATTAGCTTCCGCTAGTCAGAAAGGAGAGCATTAATGATTTTGTATCATGGTTCAACGATTGAAGTTTCTGAGCCGCAAATATTAACAACAGAAAAAGGACGCGATTTTGGTTTCGCCTTCTATACAACTGATATTAAGGAACAGGCGGAACGATGGGCAAAAAGAAGGGCAGAAATAAAATCAAAAATGTTTGGTCAAAAGTTTTGTGGAATTGTAAATGTTTATGAATGGAATGAAAATTCAACCTGCAGAAAAAAGGCTTTTGACGGAGCAAATATTGAATGGCTTGAAATGGTTGTAAAATGCAGGAGCAACCCGGATTATAAACATGATTACGACATTGTCTGCGGAAAAATAGCAAATGACAATGTAGGTGAAACTATTTCCTATGTCCTGCAGGGAATCATGAGAAAAGAAGACGCAATAGAAAGATTAAAGTTTGAAAAGATAAACAACCAGATTGCATTCTGTTCTAAAAATGCCTTGGAACAATTAACTTTTATAAAAAGTTACAAGGTGGAATCATGATGTCACATTCAACAATAAGGGCAACTCTTTTGCCGGAAATTGCTTCTCTAATTGCAAAGGATTTGAACTGCACTCAGGAAGAAGCACTGGATAAATTCTATAATTCTGCTGTGGGTGAACTTTTTTGTGATGACAATACCGGTCTTTACGGACAGTCCGCCTTGTATATTGCAAGTTTATTTATGGAAAATGAAAACCTGAAAAAACAAAGGCGGTAATGTTCATTATACTTAATACACCACAGCTACGGTTTCTTTTGGCATTGTGCCTGTAAGCACGCCGTCCTTTACCTTAAACTTCAGGCCATGGGCTTTGTCTTTGTATGTGCCGTCTGGCAGGTTTATGCCTGCGTTTATTTTGCACTCTGCATCACCGTTTAAGTTTATAATAACGATTCCTTTGCCGCCTCTCTTAATCATTATTAAGCTTGCATCATCGCCGTTTATAAGTTCTTCATTCTGGCCTGCCATTGCAATGCGGAATTTATTTACTGCAGCAACTTCACAGTTCATGAATTCATCGTTGCCCATGTCTCCGATTTTTGAAGCACCCGGGAACTGTGTTGCTTCTGCACCTTGCGGACGGTTAAAGAATAAAGGCGTGCCGTACTGGCGGGAAGCAATAAATGCCCATGCTGCCCTTATTTCAAAGTTTGTAAGCTTTGCAGATTCCCCCTGGTTGGCATAGGTGTCGTGGCTTTCTACCCATGTTACAACTTTATCTTTGCCGGCTTTGTTCCTGAAATCCTTTAAGCCCTTTGCGCTGAACTTTCTGCCTTTAACTGCTGAGCGCAGCATTTTGCCGTAGTCACTTGCAACAACAGAAAGATATTTTCCGTAGGCGTCTTCACGGGAATGTCCGTCCTGCAAAACTTCTCCATATAAAAACAGTTTGTCTGCGTCTTTAAGCATTATGCCGTCGATGGCTTCCTTTCCTGTAAAGACAGGCCAGAAGTTGTTTTGTGCTGCATATTCATCTTTAGGGTCGTCTGGCAGGCCAATGTGTTTTGCCGTGTCAAAGCGGAATCCGTCTGCACCGCATTCAATTACATTGTTCATGTAAGCCATAAAGTATTTCTGGAACAATGGGTTTTCTGTGTTTACATCCGGCAGGCTTCCGGCAGAATAGGTTGTGCACTGCAGGCGGTCGCTGGAACTTAACATTCCTTTGTGTCCGTTTTTGTGGTACATCTTTTCTTTGCCGCCCACTGCATCGTAAAAGTTCTTTGATACTTTGTTTTCATCCGGTGTAGTGTGGTTTGGCAGCACGTCAACTATTACGGCAATTTTATATTCGTCAGCCTTTCTGCACATAGAAATAAAGTCGTCTCTTGTGCCCAACTGATAGTTGCCGATTTTCCAGTCTGTAGGCTGGTAGTGGTAATACCATTTGCCTGTTGCGCCTTTGCCGAATATTTCCATGCCGCCGTTGTCTCCCACCAGGCAGGTGTTTATAGGGGAAGTCTGGATTGCCGTAAAACCGCTTGCAGCAATTTTGTCCATGCTGGCTTCTATTGTTTTAAAAGACCAGCACCAGCAGTGAAGGATTGTTCCGTTCTTTGTATTTTCCTTTGAGATTACCGTTGCGACTGGTTCTGCACTTTCTTTTGTTTTTGCACAGGAACCAAAGCAAAACATAACTAACATAACTGATAGAACAGAAGCTAATGATTTTTTCATTTTATTTTCCTAAGAACATTTAATTTAAAGTTTACTAATTGTAGATGACTATTAAAGTAAATGCAAATTTTACACCCTGAATGGCATCTGCACTTTTGTTGATATTATAAGTGCGCCAAACTGTAATTCCGTAAACAAGAATGTCTTGTTCTATGCCTGCAAAGAAGGCAATCAGGCTATTGAAATGAACAATAACACAATTGATAAATTCTACTGGCTTAGATCCAAGATGGGCAGAAATCTTGATTTGCTTACATTCAGGGGTAATAAGTCAAAGGAAGGCAAGGCATTGAATAAAGAAGACGGGATTATTGCCGGCCTTGGCTTTAGTAAAGACAAAAGGCCTTAAACCAGCAGCTTTTCAAAATCTTCTTTTGGCAGTGGCTTGCTAAAGTAAAAGCCCTGTGCATTGTAGCAGCCGCTTTCCTTCAGGATGCGCACATCGTCTTTTGTTTCTACGCCTTCTACGATACATTCAAGGCCTAAGGTCTGTGCCATGGAAATTATGGACTTAAACATAAGCTGGTCC
>JALELH010000011.1 GCA_022768865.1 Spirochaetia bacterium | reverse complement strand
CCATGAAAGCTGTGCTGCAATTTCTTCATCAGTTGGTTCACGTCCAAGTTTCTGCATAAGCTGGCGGCTTTCACGTACAACTTTGTTAATCTGTTCTATCATGTGGACAGGAACACGGATTGTGCGTGCCTGGTCTGAAATTGAACGTGTAATAGCCTGACGAATCCACCATGTTGCATAGGTTGAAAATTTATATCCCTTGCGGTATTCAAACTTTTCAACAGCCTTAAGAAGACCGATGTTGCCTTCCTGAATAAGGTCAAAGAGCTGAAGCCCGCGGTTTGTATATTTCTTTGCAATGGAAACTACAAGACGAAGGTTTGCATTGATAAGGCGGTTCTTTGCACGTTCAAGCTGGCGTCTTCCCCTTTCAATTTCCTGCTTCATTTCAATGATTTCTTCTACAGAATTTTCAAAATCATATTCAAGTTCACGGAGCTTGCGGTCTATTTTCTGAATTTCAGTATAGTCTGAACGGATTTCGTCTGCAGTAAGGCCAAGTTCCTTTTCCAGCTTAACTGATTCTGCACGTATGGCAAGACGGCGTCCTATGCTTCTTAAACCTACGGCATCAGTAATGCGGAGCTTTTTCATGCGGCGGTCCTGAATTGTATGATATTCATCAATTCTTTTGGAAGCCACAATAAATTTATTACTGAATGATTCTATTTCTTCTGTCTGAAGTTCAGCATTGGCAACTTTTTCCTTAATTACATTCCTAAGGGCAATGAGGTTTTCATCATTAAAAATATTCATTGAAGGATCTTCCGTATGGAGCTGTTTCTTTAAGCGTATATATTCAACCATCTGCTCACGGATCGGCCGAACGTATTCAACATAACAGCTTCTTAAACGGCGGCGTTCTGCCATAAGTTCATTGATTTCCTTTCTGGCTTTTCCAGGTTCATGAGGATCAATTTTCTTATAAATTGTATGACAGATTGTATAGAATTCAGGAATAATCATTCCGGAATTGCTGATTACCTTTTTAATGATGTTAAGGCCTTCTTCCATCTGCTTGGAAAGGGTAACTTCCTGTTCTGCAGTAAGAAGATTTTCCTTACCGATTTCCCTTAGATAAAGGCGTATCGGGTCATCAATGCTGGAATCCTTGTCATTGGCAACAAGGCGGTTCTTGCTCAGGTCTACGTCCTGACTTTCTTCGTCTCCAATACCCTCTTCTGCATCTTCATCGTCAGCAGCATCTTCGTCTTCGTCAAGGAGTTCATCTTCTTCCATAACCTGAATGTTGTTCTTCGTAAGAATCTGAAGGACGCCTTCCATTTTAGGAGAATTAACTACATCTGCAGTAAGGATTTCTGTAATTTCGTCCCAGGAAATTATCTGCTTTGAGCTTGCATAGTTTAAAAGTTTTTTTACAAGAGGGTCCTGAGCAAGTTCATCGCCGTCAATTTCTGCATCATCTGCTTCTTCGTCGGAAAAATCAGAACCTGCCTTATCTTCCGCCATGTCTGCATCATTATCTTCATCAGAATCAATTGAATCTTCAAGCTCTTCTTCCTGGTCTAAGATTTCTGATTCTTCTTTTCTTGATTTTCCAGCTTTCTTTGTTTTTGAAGCTGCTTTTACACTTTTTTTATCTGTGGATTTTTCAGGTTGCTTTTTAGCCATTAATTAACCCTTCATATTGTGAATTTTGGAATCAACTTCCATTTTCTGCTTTAGAAGATACTCTAATTCAGCCTTGTCTTCCGGCAGGGAACTTTGAGAAAGAACTGCAATCCTTTCTTTTATTCCTGCCTTTTTATTTTCCAGCACTTTATTTTTCAGATAGCGGATACTTTCTTCTGCTGATTCTTCCTCAGAGTCCTTATGAACATCTGCAGACTTTACAAGCAATGATTTAAGTTCATCACTTTCCAGACAGATTAAAATATTGCTAAGGGAAAAACTATTATCCTTGCAGCATTCTTCCATGGCAGCAAACAGTTGTCTTGAACTTTCTTCCCTAAGATCATCTTTCGCAATAACTTCCTGCATTTTTTTAAACAGATTAACATCAGCAACTGCTGTCATAACAGCCTGGAGTTCGGCAGTCATCTGGACTTTTTCTTTTTTATCTGCCGTAACATGATTATTTACCTGAGTTAACCGCGCACGAATGTTTTCACGGTTAGAGTAATCTTCCCGAAGAGCCTCCTTGTCAACTGCGTATGCCTGGCTGAACAATTCCAGGCATGACTCCTTTTCTACACTGGACTGCAAAGAATCTATATACTCAAAATATTCTAAAGAAGCTTTAGATTTTCCCCACGGGGTGTCTTTAGGATACAATTCCTGCAGTTTAGAGATAAGAAATTCAAAGTCAAATCTAGAACCGTTTACCTGCTTTGTCAAGTATTCAGCGCCAAAAGTTACCATAATTTCTGCAGGATCTTTACCACCCTGCAGCTGAACTACCTTAGTCGGAATATTCAGGCTTCTGCACATAAGTATGGAACGCTTAGTTGCTTTCTGCCCTGCACCGTCGGAATCAAAGGAAAGCAGGATTTCGTCTACGAAAGGCTTTACAATGTGCAGGTGTTCAACCGTCATTGCCGTTCCCAAAGTTGCAACGGCATAGTCAATTCCGCACTGATGATAGGCAATGCAGTCCATGTAGCCTTCGCAAAAAATTACCTTTTTGTTACGCCTTATGCTTTCCTTTGCAAAATTAAATGCATAAAGGATATTTCCTTTTTTGTAGTGCATTAATTCCGGCGAATTTTTATATTTTGACTGGGCTTCGTATTCGTTTCCGCGGAGAAACCGGCCGCCCATAGCTACACAGTCTCCGTTTCTGTCAAAAATAGGAAACATAAGCCTGCCGCAAAAAAATGCAGTATCCGGCCTTTTCCTGTTAAACAGCCCTGAATTATCAAGAAATTCCTTTGAATAATTTTTGCTTTCAAGGAATTTCCTGAGCCAAAACCGGTCTTCCGGACTGTAACCTATTTTAAACTTTTCAAGGGTTTCCCTGGTTAAACCGCGTTTCGTAATGTAATCCAGGGCAAATTTTCCTGCCTGGGTTTCCATTAAGGCGTAATGAAAAGTTCCTGCAATTCTTGTATAAAGGGAACGGTATTCTTCCTTAAGTTTTGCATTAGGATCTTCCCGCTGCCTTTCCGAACCGCCGTTTTCATATTTAAGGGTAACCCCCGCTTTTTTTGCCAGAAGTGAAACCGCTTCAGCAAAGGAAACCTTATCCATTTCCCTTATAAAATCTATGACAGTTCCCGTGGCATGGCAACTAAAACAGTAATAAAATTTTTTTTCAGGAGAAACACTAAAAGAAGGCGTTTTATCCTGATGAAAAGGACAGATTCCCCACCAGTCCCTTCCTTTTTGTGTAAGCTGAATACGTTCACCGATAACCTGAACAATGTCAGTTCTGTTTGAGACTTCTTCTATTGATTCACGGGAAATAAAACCAGCCATTGCCTTGCGCCGCTATTTTAAAACGTAGTTTGTGTTTTCTGCAGCTTTATGCTGGTCAAAATTGCTGCTGAAAGTATGACGTCCGCTTGTAGGATCAGTAAGCACAAAATAATAATAATTAGTTTTTGCAGGATTAGAGGCTGCTTCCAGTGCAACTGTTCCCGGGTTAGAAATAGGGCCTTCAGGAAGTCCTGCCCACTTGTATGTATTGTAGGGACTTTCAATTTTTAAATCCTTGTATGTAATCCGCTCCGGATGAGGAAGTCCCTGAATTTCCGTAATTATGTATTCAATTGTTGCGCAGGAATAAAGGCCGATATTATGATTAAGCCTGTTTGTAAAAACACTGGCAATAAGAGGAGCTTCTTCCCTTATGCGGTATTCCCTTTCTACGATTGACGAAAGTATTACAATATCGTGAAGTTTTTTATTACCATAATCAGCAAAAGACGGAATTTCTGAAATTTTAGTAAAGAAATTATTCACCATGGTCCTGACAATTTCCTGTGCAGTCATTCCCTGTGTAAAGAAATATGTATCCGGGAATAAATAGCCTTCAAAAGACAATGCCGGAATTTTGTATTCAGCAAGAAGATTCTGATCTCTGCACGCACTCAGAAAATCTGATGCAAGGCAGACATTTTTTTCTTCAAGGATTCTTGCTATTTTAGATTTGGTAAGGCCTTCTGCAACGCTGACCGTAATATATTCCTGTTCACCCGACTGCAAAAGTTCATAAATTTCCTTTAAATTCATGGAACTTCTTAAGGTATAGGTTCCGCTTTTAAGGGTAAAGTTTTCGTTTCTATTGAACAGATTGAAGCGGACTGCCAGGTAAAAAACTTTTGCAGACCTGATGAACTTTTCTTTTTCCAGGGTTTCTGCAACAAGGCGGACAGATGTTCCTGCAGGCACGTTTATTTTTCCTGCATATTCTTCTGCTGCTGAAGTTACAGGCTTCGTGTTGTAAAACCAGTAAGAAATTCCTATTACGACAGTAACTAAACAGACGGCAACAATCCAGAGAAAAGCAGATAATAATATAGTGAATATTTTTTTTATCCTATTCATTTAAGTTTTGCCTTAAAGTATGATTTCCTGGCCTTCACGTGACATGTGGATTTTTACGTCGTTGCCTTCAGCATTGTATTTCTGATAATTAATACCGGCAGAAAGTATTGCATCAAGTTTTTTGTCATCATATGCAGGTTCATGATGAAAAAAATATAAATCTGAAACATTCCATAAAGATGCAAATTCAACAGCACGGCTAAAGGAACTGTGACCCCAGTTAACCTTTTTTGCTGCCTCAGGATTTGTATACTGGCTGTCTAAAACAAGAACGTCTGCATCCTGAAAGTAAAAATTGCGCTCAATGGTTTTGTCAAAATCCTTCTGCTGAAGTTCTGCATCAGTACAGTAAATGAATTTCTTGTGTCCTTCCTGAAATGAATAGGAATAAGAATCACCGGGATGGTTCATTTTGTGGCTTTGAACCTTTAAGCCGTAAAGCTCCATAACCTGGTCTTCCTTCATAACGTGAAAATGACACTGATTTTTTACTGAAGCCCAACATCCGTTTGGAGGAAAAAATGGTGTTGAACTTTGTTTTTCAAAATATTCCTCTACATTTTCAAAAGGGCTGTAAATATCAATTGTAACCGCAGGATTAAAAGACGGCCCAAAAAACGGAAATCCCTGAATATGATCCCAATGCATATGGGAAAGAAAAATCGTGTAATGCTTATCTTCCGGCTGCTTTCCATACATGGCATAATCACGCAAACCCGTTCCGCAGTCAAGAAGAATAACTTCTCCGCTTTTTGGACGCAGTTCAATGCACGGAGTATTGCCGCCGTAAGTTCCGTAAATCCAGTCCGGCAAAGAAGAAATGAACTTCATCTTTGATTCGGCAGATTCAAGATCTTTCGGAGTCATTCTGGCAATGGCCGCCGTAAGTTTGGCCTGAACGCCTTCGCTGTTAAGTGGTTTTGGTAAAGACCCGCGGACCCCCCAGAAATGAATAAACATAATTTTCCTCCGGTTCAATATCGAGAGATACGGGAATCGAACCCACAACCTTTGGCTCCGGAGGCCAACGCTCTATCCAGTTGAGCTAATCTCTCTAATATACAAGCGTTTTACTATACAATATTCATAAAATAATGACAACTTCAGCTTTAAAAGTTATATAACTTTTTCATGGCAAAAATATTAAAAGTGTATTATATTAGTTTCCATGGAACCGATTATTTTAGCTTCATCGTCACCAAGAAGACAGCAGATTCTTAAGAATCTTGGAATTCCTTTTATAGTTCATCCTGCCAATATAGAAGAAACCATTCCTTCAGACATTAAAATTGAAGATGCGCCTGAATATCTTGCAGCAAGAAAGATTGATGCAGTTGTCCGCAGTATTGCACCGGACAGGGAAATCGGATGGATTCTTGCTGCTGATACAGCCATTGTATATAAAAATAAAATTTACGGGAAACCAAAAGACAAAGATGAAGCCCGTGAATTTCTTAAAACACTCCAAGGAAATACACATAAGGTCATTACAGGCATTGCACTTTATAACGGTGCCATTCATTACATATCTACAAGAACAAGCATAAACAAAGTAACTTTTGCGCCTATGTCTGATCATGACATTGAATGGTATCTTTCCACAAGCGAATGGTATGGCGTTGCCGGTGCTTACAGAATACAAGAAAATGGTTCCTGCTTTATAAAAAAAATAGAAGGCACTGAAAGTTCTATTGTAGGCTTGCCTATATATGAACTTTGTGATATGCTACGCGAGCAAAATTATAAGTTTTTTGAGCAATGATTCTCTGTTAATCAAAGGAATATTTGCAAAAACTTTTTACGGGTATCGTAAAAGTTTTGCCGGGCGTCTGACATTGCTGTATGCTTGCCGGACGTTGCGAAATCATCCGGACTGTGAAACAGTCACGAGAAAAAGATCAGGAAGGAAAATCCTGCCCTCAATATAAGGGTCATAAGGTTTTTCCGGTGAAGGAGTACTCAAATGGCAGTAGTAACCATGAAGAGTTTGCTTGAATCAGGTGTACATTTTGGTCACCAGGTAAAGCGCTGGGATCCACGTATGAAGAAGTATATCTTCGCAGAACGCAATGGAATCCACATCATTGACTTGCAGAAAACAATCACTGCAATTAAAGACAGCTACGATGTAATCCGCAAAGTTGCATCAGCTAACAAACCGGTTCTTTTCGTTGGAACAAAAAAACAGGCTCAGCAGGCAATTGCTAAAGAAGCAGAACGCTGCGGTATGTATTACGTAAACAGTCGCTGGCTTGGTGGAACACTTACAACCTTTGCAACAATCAAAAAATCACTTCTCCGTCTTAAGAAAATCGAAAAGATGGAAGTAGACGGCACATTCGATAACCTTACAAAGAAAGAAGTTGCTAATCTCCTTAAAGAAAAAGATAAGCTTACAAAGAACTACGGCGGAATGAAGGATATGAAAGAACTCCCTGGAGCTATTTTCATCATCGATACACACAAAGAACAGATTGCTGTTGCTGAAGCACGCCGCATGGGTATTCCAATCGTTGCCATCGTAGATACAAACTGTAACCCTGAAGGCATTGATTACCCTATTCCAGGTAACGATGATGCAATCCGTGCAATTTCATTGTTTACATCAATCATTGCAAACGCAGTAATTGAAGCAGACAACGAACAGGGTCTCAAGATTATCGATACTCTCGGTGACGAAGAAGAAGTAATGACAGATGCTTCAACAAAGAAGGATGACGAAGAAATCGTTGACTATTCTACCTACCAGCCTACAGAAGCTAAAGAAGAAGATGTAGAAGCAGACAAGAAAGAAAGCGAACTTCTTGACGAAGACAACTACACAAACAAATAATTAAACTGGACTGTCCAATAAGAAAAGTCCCCCTGAACTTGTTTCAGGGGGCTAAGCTATAATTAAACTTTTTTGGACAGTGCTCCTAAACTTATCTACAAGGAAACAAAAATGGCTATTACAGCAGCAATGGTAAAAGAATTGTTCAAGGCAACTGGTGCCGGCATGCTTGATTGCAAAAAGGCACTTACAGATGCTAACGGAGATATGGCAGAAGCAGAAAAGATTCTTAAGGAAAAGGGTCTTGCTGCAGTTGCAAAGCGTTCAGAAAGAGCAACATCAGAAGGACGCATTTACATTAAGCAGGAAGGAAACAAAGTTGCTATCGTAGAAGTAACTTGTGAAACAGACTTCGTTGCAAAAAATGCAGAATTCATTGCAACTGGAGAAAAAGTTCTTGCTGAAGTTCTTGCAAAAGGTTACACAGAAGCAAATGATGAACTTAAGAACATGGTTCTTGACTTTGCAACACGCACACGCGAAAACATGTCTTTAAGCACAGTTAAGCTTGTTACAGTTCCGGAAAATGCAGTTGCAGGCATGTATATTCATACAGACTTCAAGCAGGCTGCAGTTGTAGTAATCAAGGGTTCAACAGACGACAAGGTAAAGGAATTTGCACGCGACTGCTGTATGCACCTTGTTGCAGAAACACCTTCCTACAACACAAGGGCAGAAGTTCCTGCTGAATACGTTGAAGAACAGAAGAGCATCTTCAAGGCTCAGATGGACCAGGACGAAAAAATGGCATCTAAGCCGGAAAAAGTTAAGGAAGGAATCCTTCAGGGAAAAATCAACAAGCACCTTGCTGAAATCTGTTTTGAAGACCAGATGTTCGTAAAGGACGACAAGAAAA
>JALELH010000122.1 GCA_022768865.1 Spirochaetia bacterium | reverse complement strand
TTCCGGCCTTATTCTTAACGGAGATTTTTACGTTTTCCCGAACCTGTAGTAGGTGGGCTATCTAAGATTTGGATCAAGGGATTATGAGTCCCCTGCTCTAACCGCTGAGCTAATGGCCCGTTAATAATGTGCAATATAATTTACCAAAAAATTAAACTTGGGTCAAGGTAAGGAAGATATATTACTTAGGATTCTGAATTTTATCACCTACCATCCAGTAATCACACATTTTTCCGCCGCTGGCAAGGGTTTGTTCCCTGAACAGTTTCATTTGCATCAGCTTTGCCGTCATATGATCTAAATCACAGATAACAGGCAGCACATCCAGACATCCTTCCCTTCGTGCAAATGCATTAATAGGGCATTGCGTAAAGTGATAATAAAATCCGTCCTGGTGCTTTTTTTCATCAAAATTAAAATCCCAGGAAACTGCTTTATACTGCGGGTGTGCTTCCAGCCAGGCAGCATTCTTTTTCATCATTTTAGCAACTGCCATTACACCGCTCTTCTTATTACCGTTAACAAACAGCTTCATGATTTTAAAAAAAGGCAGATTCATAATGACTTCCACAATGATAAAGTCACAAGGCTCATATATGCATTGGATGCCATCGGGTTGCCGGCTCCTATATCGTCAAAACGATTAAGCATTTCTCTATATTCAACCTCTGCTTTCTGGATCAGGAGTTTTGTCGTCTCCTTTCCATAACGGACGTTCATTGATTTTCTGAAAAATGGAATCATCATTTTCCAGTATGCAGCCTTATATTCCAGCATATTCTAAATTACCTCGCTGCATAATATACACTTTTACTGAAACATTAGCCACAGTTTCAGAACCAGTTTGCAGCAGCTTTATAAACTTCATAAGCATTATTTTTTCAGGAAAAAGAATTGAAAAAACAGTGGCGGCCGCTTATACATTCCTGCAATATCTGCATTTATTAAACAGATATATATTTCCTTTGGAGTTGTATATCACATTCTAGTGAGGGTGTGTATTACACCCTCGTAAGGGTATTCATTGCACCCTCGTGAGGGTGTTTATTACTTCCTCGTAAGTGTAATCATTACACCCTCAATAAAATGATGCTTTCACACCTATTTTAGTTGCTGATTGGAATTAATTTGTTTATATTTATATACATGAACAACTTTGAACTGGATAATAAAAAAGATGAATCGGTTGTAGACATAAAACGCCACAAACAGATGCTCCGTGGAAAAGAAGTAGAATATGCCGTAGTATCAAGGAAAACTGCCGACGTAGACAGCCTTTTAACGCTGATTTCAAAATACGACACGGGCATAGACCGCATGATGATTCAGCACTGCATGGGACTTTTCAAGCGTGCCGTTCTGGAAAAGCTTGAATCTGGCAGGGCCGTAAATGTTTTAGGACTTGGCACAATGTATATCAATGCAAAACTTGATGCAGACGGCAATCCGAACCTTTCTTTAGGATTTACACCGTCACCAGAAGCTGCCCAGGCCGTAAAGAACATTGAAACTGTCGTAACTGATTCAGAAACACTGCAGCCGGAAATTACGGAAGTCTATGACTTGCAGACAAAATCTTCCGGCGGAACCATTTCTCCAGGTAGCGACATAAGGATTCATGGCAAAAGAATAAAGCTTGCGGACTATGAAGACAGCCGTTCTTTTGTAGCATTTGCACCGTGCAATAAAAACGGAACGATAACAGAGACAGATAAAAGCATGTGGCAAAAAGTCTATGCTGCTGACCTTTCTACAAACAAACCTTCGGAACTTCAGTTTTATGTTCCTAAATTCCTGCCGGAAGGAACTTATAAAATTATTGTAAGCACACACTTTTTAAAGAACGGCAAAAAGGCAAAGACGGCTGCCAGAACCTGCCAATCTGAACAGATCATAAAAGTATTACAGGAGCAGTAAATTGAAACATATTACAGTAAGCGGAGCAGTCATTATCCGCACAAACCCTGAAAGGAATATAAAGGAAGTTTTTGCAACACAGCGCGGCTACGGAGACTTTAAAGGCGGATGGGAAATTCCGGGCGGCAAACTTGAATCAGGAGAAACACCGGAACAATGCATTGTCCGGGAAATTAAAGAAGAACTTGCAACAGAAGTTAAGGCAGAAAAAATCCTTGGCACTGTAGAATACGACTATCCTGCCTTTCACCTTACAATGCACTGCATTTTGTGTTCCATTGTTTCCGGCAAGCTTGAACTTCTTGAACACGAAGATGCAAAATGGCTTACAAAAGACACCCTGCATTCCGTTGCCTGGCTGCCGGCAGACAAATTGATTCTGGATAAGATAGAAGAATATTTAAAATAATAAAGCTGTCCAACATATTTATTGGACAGCCTATAATTGCAAAACAGCCTTTACGAGAATTGCATTTTTAAACTATTCTCACTCCAATTGCGGATGCAATTGGAGCGGCGAAAGTTATTAAATCTAAAAATAACTCAACGAAAATTGCTTTCGCCCCTTCTACGCTATAAGCTTTTTCTTGCAACCGTCACAATCCCTGCTGCAAAGCTTTTCTGCCTTGTTTAAACTGCATGAAACTTCTACTTCTACCATCTGGCAGACAATAATGTTTTCTACAGATACATCAAACAAGCGCGAAAGCACCATCAGGTTGTCGATTGAAGGAATATTTCTTCCCTGTTCCCAGGAATATACTGCCTGCGGATATTCAAAACCAAATATATTCTGGATTTCGTGAACGCTGAATCCGTTCTTAATTCTAAGTGATTTTATATTGTTTCCCGTTGCTTCAATATCAACAACCGGTTTCATAAAGTTTATATTTGTCATTTTTTATTCTCCCTGTAAAAGCAAAAACGCCATTTTCTTTTTCATCCATAAGAACAATATCCTTACGCACTAGTGAACGCTGATTTACAGCAACCAATCTTGAATCAATAAAAACCTTTGTGCTTATCATCGTGCACTCCTGAAAATTTGTTTTTGCCTCAAGGTGAACAGTTGAGACAATACGTCATTAAATGCTTATGCTGCATTTAAGTATGTCTGAATAATCTACAGTTTTATCTGACTAATGTCATTAAACTTTTGCTTTAATGTGATGTTTTTTTTGCCTATTTAGCTGCAAATAAAAACGCCTGAAAGCAGGTCATCTTCATTCTTATTTCCTGCTTTCAGGCGTCTGTCTTTAAACTTTATTCTACCGGATTAACTTAAACGCTTCTGATGTCTTCCATCTGGCATCCGCAGTCTACCAGAATATTTTTTGTTTCTGTTTCCGTAATGCCTGTAATCTTCATTGTAATCTTCCTGCGTCTGGCATCTGCAACATCTGAAGTTACAAGAGAAACTATGTTGCCGTTTTTTGCAGCAACTGCTTCTGCAAGTTTGGCAAGGGTTCCGGGCTTTTCGTCTACAATTACAACGGCACGGGTTCCAGGTGTTTTTGTGCTGAACATTTCTATAAAGCATTCAAACAAGTCAGACTGAGTAACCATGCCGATTAAAATGTCGTCGTTTACAACAGGCAGACATGTTATGCCGTTGTCTTTCATAAGACGGGCAGCTTCTTCTACTGTCTGTTCTGCAATGGTTGTCTTTACGTTTTTGACCATTGCCTTTTCTACGGACATTTTGCTTAAAAGGTAGCCGAGTTCATACATATCAAGGGTTGTTGCACTGCTAGGGCTTACCTTGATTAAATCTGCATTGGTTAAAAGCCCTATAAGGACTCCGTTTTTATCTACGACTGCAAGCTTTGATACTTTGTTTTTCTTCATTATTTCTTTTGCATCAAGAACACTTGCTTCTGGTCCTATTACAATAGGATGTTCACTCATTACGTCTTTTACCAGCATAGCTGCACCTCCTTAAATAATAGCACAAACAGTAAAATCAACTGAACTTTACTTCACCTGCTTTAAATTATAACACTGAATTTCCCATTCAACAAACTTTTTAGCCGCCAAGGTATGCTTTTTTTACTGAATCATCGTTGGCAAGGTCTGCAGCAATTCCTTCTTTTGCAATGGAACCTGTTTCAAGGATATAAGCTCTGTTTGCAATGGACAGTGCTTTAAAGGCATTCTGTTCAACTAAAAGAATTGTTGTTCCGCCTGCACTGATTTTCTGCACAATGCTAAAGATTTCATCTACAAGAATAGGTGCAAGACCCATTGAAGGCTCATCAAGCAAAAGAAGGCGCGGCTTAGACATTAAGGCACGTGCCATGGCAAGCATCTGCTGTTCGCCGCCGGAAAGCGTTCCTGCCATCTGGGCAAGGCGTTCCTTCAGGCGCGGAAAAAGTTCGTAGCACCATTCCATGTCTTTTTTGATGCCATCTTTGTCCTGCCTTAAATAGGCACCCATTTCTATATTTTCTTTAACGCTCATGTTTGCAAATACACGGCGTCCTTCCGGAACCTGAATCAGTCCGCGCTTTACTATTTCGTCTGCACTCAGGTTTGTAATGTCTTCACCTTCAAACAAAATTGAACCGCTTTCTTTTTTTATAAGGTTGCTTATGCTGTGCAATGTTGTTGTTTTGCCGGCACCATTACTTCCGATTAAAGTAATTACTTCACCCTGTTCAACATTAAAGGAAATTCCCTTTAATGCCTTGATTGCACCGTATGATACTACAAGATTTTTTACTTCAAGCATGCTCATTTTTTACCTCCAGTGTAACCTGAACCAAGGTATGCCTTGATTACTTCTTCATTAGACTGAATTTCTGCCGGCAGGCCTTCTGCAATTACACGGCCATAGTTCAATACTAAAAGACGCTCGCAGATTCCCATGACAAGTTTCATGTCATGTTCAATTAACAAAACAGTAAGGTTAAACTTCTGGCGGATTAAAGCAATCATTTCCATAAGTTCATGAGTTTCCTGTTCGTTCATGCCGGCTGCAGGTTCATCAAGCAAAAGAAGCTTTGGTTTTGAAGCAAGGGCACGGCATATTTCAAGCTTGCGCTGTTCTCCATAGGGAAGATTTTTTGCAAGCTCGTTCATTTTGTCTTCCATATGGAAAAGTTCAAGAAGGATTTTTGAACCTTTCTGCATTACTTCTTCGTCTTTGCGAAACTTTTTTGTCCTGAAAAGAACGTCAAAAGGATTTACGGTTCTTGTCTGATGAAGTGCAATTTTTATGTTTTCTGCAACCGTAAGGTTTCCAAAAAGACGGATGTTCTGGAATGTGCGTGCAATGCCTATTCCGTTTAGCTGAGCAGGAGACTTTCCGTTTGTAACCTGAAGGTTTCCGTTGCGGTCAACAAAAGTAATTGTTCCTTCTGTAGGCTTATATACACCGCTCAGCATATTGAATACAGTTGTTTTTCCGGCACCGTTTGGACCAATAAGGCCTATAAGTTCGCCCTGATAAAGTTCAAGATTAAAGCCGCTTACGGCACGGAGTCCGCCAAAGACAATTGAAATATCTTTTGCGCGCAGAAGCAGTTCCTTTTGTTCCATTATTCTGCCTCCTTGTTTTTATTTTTGCCAAATTTGCCTTTTATAAATCCAAATAAACCGCTGTAAGTTTTTATAAAGCTCAGTTCCTTTGTTCCTAAAAGTCCCTGCGGCCTGAAGAGCATTACAAAGATTAAAATTACAGGATAAATTAAAAGCCTGTAGTCACGCAGGAATCTTAATGCTTCCTGTAATATCGTTAAAACAAATGCTGCTACGATTCCGCCTGTAACAGAACCCATGCCGCCAAGAACAACATAAATCAAATGGTTAATGCTGTTGTTAAAGGAAGCAAGATCCGGCTTAATGAATCCGATGAAGGGAGCGTAAAGTGCACCACCGATTCCGCCAATAAAAGATGCAATTACAAAGCCCGTCATCTTGTATCGGAAAACTCCTACGCCGCTTGAATTGGCAGCAACTTCATCTTCACGCACCGCAAGAATTGCACGCCCGTAAGTTGAACGCAAAAAGTTCTGCAAAAGAACAACGATGATTATAAGGCTTCCGATTATTGACAAATAAGAAATAAAAGGACCATGGTCAAGCGACGTTGTAAATATTGTGCTGAACTGCATTCCGTTTGGTCCGCCAGTAATGCTTTTTAAATTTACAAGGAAGATTCTTATGATTTCACCAAAGGCCAATGTTACGATGGCAAGGTAGTCACCTTCAAGTTTTAATGTAGGAAAGCCGATTAAAAAGCCAAAGAAAGCTGCAATAAGTCCGCCTAAAATAATGCTTAAAGGAAGAGGCACATGGCAATTTGTTGTAAGAAGAATTACAGCGTATGCACCGATTGCCTGGAATCCGGCCTGGCCTAATGAAAGCTGACCTGTAATTCCGCAGACCATGTTTACGCTTAATGCCATAATTGCATTTATTCCGCCCAAGGTTAAAATCTGTGCAACGTAAGCATCAATTAAAGGTGCTTTGTCTCCAAATTCGTCTTCAATAAGCGGAATGTCCATAAGAAGACCAGGCACAATAAGCAAAACTGCAGCCGTAACCGCAAGAATAATTGTATTTCTAATGAATTTATCTTTCATATTTACTCCTTAAAACAGGCATGCCACAGCCTAAACCTTAACTACGTTTTTCTTTCCAAGCAAACCGGCCGGCTTTACAAGAAGAATAATAATAAGAATTGAATATGAAATTGCATCAGCATACTGAGATGAAATGTATGCCTTAGTCATAGTTTCAACAATACCAAGAATTACACCGCCCACCATGGCACCAGGCACGCTTCCGATTCCGCCAAGAACAGCAGCAACGAAAGCCTTAAGTCCCGGAATATAGCCCATAAGCGGGTCTACCTGCGGATAAGCAGTTGCATAAAGGACACCGCCAGCTCCAGCAAGAACTGAACCGATGACAAAAGTTATTGCTATTGTTTTGTTTACGTTTACGCCCATTAAGCTTGCAGCACCCATATCAAAACTTACGGCACGCATTGCTTTTCCGGTTTTTGTATAATTGATTACATAGTTCAAAACTACCATTAAAATTGCAGAAGATAGAATAACGATAATCTGAATATTTGAAATCTGAACAATTCCCAAATTAAAGAATTTTGTGTCCATGGTAGGAAACTGACGAGGATTTGGTCCTACAAAAGGAAGGACACGCATTGCATTTTGCAGGATAAGTTCAACAGCAATTGCCGTAATAAGTGAATTAAGTCTTGGTGCGTTTCTTAAAGGTCTGTAAGCACAGCGTTCAATAACTAAACTTAAAACTGCACAGACAATCATTGCACCCATAAAGGCAAAGCACAATCCAAAAGGCGTTGCACCTGTCCAGCATAAAATAAAATAACCGGTATAGGCACCGACCATCATTACATCACCATGTGCAAAGTTAATCAGCTTTACAATACCGTAAACCATGGTATAACCAAGAGCAATAAGCGCATAGATACTGCCAAGGGAAAGTCCATTGACAAATTGTTTTAAAAATGTATCCACCGTTACCTCCGATTTTTTACATTAAATTGACAAACAAGTATATCTTAATTTTTTAAAATAAAAAAGGGCTCACTTCCATAATCGGAAATGAACCCATTCATCATTGAATGATTTATTTTATCAACTTAAAGTCTGTCAAGACAACTGTCACCCTGAACTTGATTCAGGGTCTATGTTGCTTAACTGCTTGCAGACTCCAAACTAGTTCGGAATGACATTTTTAATCAAACTTATTTTACATCAACTGTTGCTTCGTAAGCAGATGAAAGCTTGCCGTCTTTTTTAACAAGCTTAATCATAACTGCAGACTTAACAGGATTGCGCTTTGCATCAAATGTAATGTGGCCAGTTACATAGTCGCCGTTTGTCTTTTCATAGGCATCGCGGATTTTTGCAACATCTGTTGTTGTTCCGGCTTTTACCATTGCATTCTTAAGCATGTAAACGCTGTCGTAACCAAGGGCTGCAAATGAATTCGGAGCCTTGTTGTATTTCTTTTCAAATGCCTTTACAAACTTCTGAACAGCAGGGCTTGTTGAATCTTCTGCATAGTGGTTTGAATAGTATCCGTTAAGAACTTCATCACCTGCATTGCCTGTAAGTCCATCCCATCCGTCAGCACCAATGATTGGTGTATTGATTCCCTGTGCACGGAGCTGCTTTGCAATAAGAGCAACTGTTCCGTAGTAATCTGGAAGGTATACTACATCTGGATTTGCTGCCTTAATTTTTGTAAGCTGTGCATTGAAGTCCTTGTCTCCAGTTCCGTAAGATTCTTTTACAACAACTGAACCACCCATTGCACTGAATTCTTTTTCAAAGTTTTCTGTAAGGCCTACTGAATAGTCGTTTCCAATATCATAAAGAACTGCAGCTTTCTTGCACTTTAAGTTTTCTGCTGCAAATTTTCCACCGACACGTCCCTGGAACGGATCAATGAAACATGTTCTGAAAATGTAGTTGCCTGCATCAGTAATTGCCGGTGCTGTTGCAGCAGGTGCAATCTGAAGAACTTTCTGTGCCTGTGCAAGCTTTGTAATTGCAAGTGTACATCCAGATGTCAATGAACCAATGACAAAGTGTGTCTTGTCTTTTGAAACAAGTTTCTTATATGCGTTTACAGATTTTGCTGCATCGCCTTCATCGTCTTCACAGATGAAAACAATTTTTGTGCCGTTAACACCGCCTGCAGCGTTGATTTCTTCAACAGCAAGATCAATACCGTTCTTGCATTCAACACCGTATACTGCAACTGGTCCTGAAAGAGGAGCTACACCACCAATTTTAACTGCTTTTGGAGCTGCAAAAGCAACTGCAGCTGCAAGAGTCATCATTCCATTAAAAAGAATCTTAGAAATTTTCATACGAAATTCCTCCTATATTTTCAAGTATATTACTGAAAAATGCACTATATGTAAAGTTTTTACAGTATTTTTACAAATGAGCTTTTATTCTTTGACTGTTTTTTACAAATTTTTCAGAAACTGTAAAATTATAATGTCATTGGTGTATATTTGCTAAGTTCAAGGTAATAGTTCCTATAATCAAATTAACTGCTTTAAAAAAAATACAGCCGCCCTTGAAATAAGAGCGGCTTAAACAGAATCTTAAGCAATAAGCTTATGCTTCTGCTGGTGTTTCAGCTGGAGCTTCTGCTGCAGCAGCTTTTTTAGCAAGTCTTGCTTCTTTCTGTGCCCTGTTTTTAGAAGCAGCTTTACAAACCTTGCATACCTTTACTTTCTGTCCGTCAATTTCCTGATCATAGAGAACCTTAATCTGTGTTTTACCACAAACCGGGCATGTTCCACGACCGTGATTTACTTCTTTGCGGATTCCAGTTCCACGATGTGCTTTTGACATAGCTTACTCCTTATGCTTCAGCCTTTACAGCTTCTGCCTTTTTTGCAGACTTCTTTGATGCTTTATCATCTTCTGCGCCTGCTTCTGGCAACTTGTAGTCAACCAATTCAAAAATTACAGTGTCTGCTGCATCTCCCTGGCGGAAACCAAGTTTAAGAATGCGAGTATATCCACCGTTGCGATCCTTCATGCGTGGACCGATTTCTGTGAAAAGCTTGTTAAGAATCTTTTCATCAGCGATGAATTTTGCAGCAATTCTTCTGTTGTGAACAGAATCTTCTTTTGCACGTGTAATCAATTTTTCTGCTGCTTTGCGTACTTCTTTAGCCTTTGCTTCTGTTGTTGTGATACGTTCGTATCTGAAAAGAGAAGTTACCATGTTGCGTGACATTGCACGGCGGTGGGCTGTTGTGCGCGAAAGCGGATTAAATCCATTCTTGTGGTTCATTCGTTTTCTTCCTTGTGTCTGTTAACCAAGTCTACGTCCTTAACATGGCTATAATCTGTCATGCCAAGACCAAGTCCGTGTTCTTCAAGTTTAACCTTGATTTCTTCAAGAGACTTCTTTCCAAAGTTACGTGTCTTAGAAAGTTCGTCTTCTGTTTTCTTAGTTAACTCACCAATAGTTTTTATACCTGCATTCTTAAGGCAGTTTGAACTGCGAACTGAAAGTTCAAGTTCTTCTACTGAAGTTGTAAGCAGCTTACGAATCTGCTCGTCACCTTCAATTGAATCATCTCCTGATGGGTAATCACTTTCGTTGAAGTTAACAAAAATTGCAAAGTAATCCTTAGCAATCTTAGCTGCTTCAGCAAGAGCATCTTCCG
>JALELH010000077.1 GCA_022768865.1 Spirochaetia bacterium | reverse complement strand
ATCCGTTTCAGGATGGCAACGGGCGTGTGGGCAGGCTCATAATGTTCAGGGAATGTTTAAAGCACAATATTGTTCCTTTTATCATTACGGAAGATTTAAAGCTGTTCTATTACCGCGGAATAAAGGAATGGAAAAATGAACGCGGCTATCTGAAAGACACCTGCCTGACGGCTCAGGACGCAATGAAAGAAAGCCTTAAAGCATTTGGCATTGTATGAATGAAGTAGGGTGAAGTTTTACTTCATAGCTTCATTCCATTGTGGATGGAAGCCGGCTTTTCATGACAGCGTCAGCATTACATTTAAGTATTTGCTACTTGCGAAATAATCAGGCAAAATAGAACGGAATTCAGTCAAATAACCGAATAAAAAGGCACAAAATTGCCAAACAAAACGCCGCAAAAATGCCAAATAAAACACCGCAAAATAACCAAACGAAATAGCACAAAATTGCCAAACGTGATATATTCATAAACAAGGGGTCTTTATGGATTATATAAAACGAATTGCAGATGATGAACTTGATTTTCGTTTAGAATGCAGTGGAGCTGTTTTGATAGAAGGACCTAAATGGTGTGGCAAAACGACAACTGCAGGGCAGCATTCAAAAAGTATTATTAAATTTCAGGACACAGACAAAAGAGAGAGCTATAGACAAACTGCATCAATAAAACCATCCCTGCTTCTTAACGGTGATAATCCCAGACTGATAGATGAATGGCAGGAAATTCCTGTTATTTGGGATTCTGTCAGAAATTCCGTTGATGAAAGAAATGAAACCGGCCTCTACATTCTTACCGGATCAAATACAATAGGTAAAGAAAACATAATGCATTCCGGTACAGGCCGTATTTCAAGAATGAAAATGGATACCATGTCTCTTTATGAAACTGGTGAATCAAATGGAAAGATATCTTTAGCAGGTTTATTTAAAAATCCTGAAATGGAAATAGAGGCAAAATCTGATTTGCAGATAGAACAGCTTATTTTTGCTGCATGCCGTGGAGGGTGGCCAGGACAGCTGATTAGAAAAACTGACAGGGCAAAATTGCAGATAGCAAGAGATTATGTTACAAGCGTCTGCAATATAGATATTTCTACAATTGATAAGATCAGGCGTAATCCTTTGTGGGCTGAACAGATAATGCGTTCTTATTCAAGAAATATTTCTACACTGGCAAAAACATCAAATATACTTAAAGATGTTGTTTCTGCTTCTGAAAATATTTCTGATGAAACCTTGAATTCATATATATCTGCACTGGAAAAACTTTATGTGATTCAGGATATTGATGCCTGGTGTCCTTCCATTCGGTCAGCTACTGCCATTCGTTCTGGTAAAAAAAGAGGAGTATGTGATCCGTCCATTGCAGTAGCTTCTCTGGGCTTAAATCCTGAATATTATTACACGGATTTTCAGTCTTTTGGTTTTATTTTTGAAAGTCTCTGCATGCGGGATTTACGTGTCTATTCAGCAAAGGAAGAAGGTCATCTTTCCTATTATCATGACAGATACGACCTTGAGGCAGACTGTGTTCTTCATTTAAAAGACGGAAGATATGCACTAATAGAGTTTAAGCTTGGAGGCAAAGAAATTGAAGAAGGGTGCGGGCATCTTCTTGAAATTAAATCCCTTGTAAAAAAATATAACCAGACAGAAAAAGGACCAAAACTACGTGAACCTGATTTGTTAATGGTTATAACAGGAACAGAAATGGCATACCGGAGAAACGACGGAGTATATGTAATTCCCATCGGCTGCTTAAAAGACTGATTTTATTTCTCAAAAAAGTTTGAATTCCTCCATTATCTGTAATACAATTAAAGGACGATATGGGAAAAAGTTCAATGAAGAAAGTACTGTCTGTTTTTTGTGCATTATTTTTCTGCATGCAAGTATTTGCTGCGGAAGCCTCTGATTTATTTTTTACGGATTTTGTTTCGCGCTCGTGGACAACCGTAGACGGGCTGCCGGGAAATTCCATTACTGACCTGATTCAAAGTATGGACGGCTATTTGTATATCGGCACTTACGGCGGCCTTGTCCGTTTTGACGGCATGGAATTTGTTACCTTTAACCGTTCCGTAGATCCTAAATACAGTTTCATGACGGCACGCTCCGTTATGGAAGATTCCCGCGGAAACATCTGGGTTGGTTCCAACGACGAAGGTGCTTTCTGCCATAAACCCGATGGAAATTTAATTGCCTTTACAACGAATAACGGCCTGCCGAATAATTCAATAAGAAGTTTCTGCGAAGATAAAGACGGCAACATCTGGATAGGAACATCTGTTGGAATTGCCTGTGTTTCCGGCAATCTGGAAGTTATTGAACCTGCAGGCTTTGAAAAGATTCCCAACAACAATCATTTTATTGCAAGCCAGCTTTATTGCGATACTGCAGGCCGCATCTGGATAGTTACGGGAACGGAAAACAACCTTTATGTTTATTACGAACAGGAATTCCATGTTTACGACGGAATCAAGACAATAAAAAATCCTGCCGTAACTACCGTAGCACAGGAAGCAGGCGGTGCATTCTGGTTTGGAATTGCACCTAACAAGGCCGTCAGAAAGACACCGGAGGAAGAACTTTCTTTTTATGTAGGCAATAAGGAACAGCGCGGAAACAGCGTAAATTCAATTTACCAGGATTCATCTTTAAATGTATGGTTTGCCCTGGACAACGGGGTAACTGTTTTTCATGAAGGAAAGTTTTCCTATTACACAAAACCTGCAGGACGTGACGGAGCCACCGTTGCAAAAATAATAGAAGACCGGGAAAAGAACATCTGGTTTGCAACGGACCTGGGCGGAATAGAACGCTTAAGCTACAGCAAATTTCAGACCACATTTATGTCCACTACGGTAAATGCCATTGCTCAGGATACAAACCGCGATGTTGTATGGATCGCAGGAGACGACGGTTTATACTGCTATTCCAACGGAAAATTCATAGACAATGAAATTACGGACTACTGTAAAAATGTCCGCGTGCGCCACGTTGCCATGACCAGGGAAGGGGACCTGCTTGTCAGCACCTACGAAAAGCTTGGGCAGATTAAATTTTCCAAAGACGGAAAGATTCAGTCCTGGAAAAAAACTGACGGACTTGCAGGCAACAAAGTCCGCGTATGTGAACAGATGCGCAGCGGAGATTTATTTGTGGGAACAACTACAGGCCTTTCCATCATAGGCAGGGACGGTTCCATAAAAAACATTACCACTGCAGACAAGATTACCAATGACTACATAATGTGCATTTTTGAAGATGACGAAGGTTCCGTATGGATCGGCACTGACGGCGGCGGCGTATTTATTTTAAAAGACGGAAAAATAAGCAGGACACTTACAAAAGAAGACGGCCTTGCCGGCAACGTCATATTCAAGATTGCAAAGCTCAATGACAAGGAAATATGGATCTGCACTGGAACCGGTGCAAGCTGCCTGCGTGGCGGAAAGATTTTAAGTTTTGATTCGTCAGATGGCCTTGGCACGGACAGCGTCTTTCAGCTGCTGGGGGACTATTCAAAGAATATATGGGGAACTTCCAACCGCGGTGTTTTCTGCCTGAACAGGGACGAGCTGGAAAGTTTCTTTGCAGGAAAGAAAGCAAAGCTGAACACAAAATTCTATTCAGACCTGGACGGCATTTCTTCTGCAGGCGTTACGTCAACATCCCTTTCCATGAGGGATAGTCTTGGCCGCATCTGGTTTACCCTTGTAGACGGATTTACAATTTACGACCCGGTGCGCAACGCTTCCAACAAGGCTGCTCCGGAAGTAAAAATACAGCATGTCTATATAGACGGCATAGAGTGTCCACTTTCCGGCAAAATCGTAATCGGTCCGGAAGCCAAGCGTCTGAATATCAAGTATACGGGAATCAGCCTTGTTTCTTCTGAGCAGGTGCGCTTTAAAACAAAGCTTGAAGGCTTTGATTCTGATTATGGTGAATGGACCAGCGAACGCTTAATGTCCTACACAAACTTAAAGCCGGGTTCCTATACATTCAACGTAATTGCAAAAAACGGCGATGAAATTCAAAGCCGTAAGTCCCAGTTAATCATGATTGTAAAAAAGCCGTATTTCTGGCAGACAAAGTGGTTTATTGCCCTTGTATGTATTCTGGGGGCTGGCCTTGTTGTTCTTGTTTATGTTCTGCGCTTAAACAGTTTCCGCAGGGAAAAGAAAAAGAATGAAAAGTTCACCCTTGAAATAACCCTTGCCCTGGTCGGAACAATTGATGCCAAAGACAAATACACAAAAGGCCATTCCAACCGCGTTGCAGAGTATTCAAAAATGATCTGCAGTCAGCTTGGACATTCCGAAGAATACCAGAAGAAAGTTTATTATTCCGCACTTCTGCATGACATTGGCAAAATAGGGGTACCTGATGCAATCATCAATAAGCCTGGAAAACTGAACGATGAAGAGTTCAGCAAAATAAAGGAGCATCCGGTTATCGGAAGCCAGATTCTAAAGGCAGTTTCTTCTATGGCAGAACTTTCTGTAGGGGCAAGAAGCCATCACGAACGTTTTGACGGCAAGGGCTACCCTGACGGTCTTTCCGGCACAAACATTCCGCGCATTGCAAGGATCATCTGCGTTGCCGATGCATATGACGCCATGACTTCCAACCGAAGTTACAGGCAGTTTTTGCCGCAGGAAGTAGTGCGCAGGGAACTGGAAAAAAATAAGGGCAGTCAGTTTGACCCGGAAATCGTAGACGTAATGCTTTCCATTATGGAAAAAGATGTTTTCTACAGGCTTCATGAATAGTTAATAAATGCAGTATAAAATGGAGGAATAAAATGGAAACAATTAAAACGGAAAATGCACCAGCGGCAATCGGACCATATTCACAGGCCATTGTTACGGGAGGCATAATTTATACTTCAGGGCAGATTGCCATAAATCCTGCAAGCGGAAACATTGAAGCAAAAGATATTTCCGGTCAGACAGAGCAGGTTATTAAAAACCTTAAGGCAGTTCTTGAAGCTTCCGGTTCATCTTTAAACAAAGCCATAAAGACAACATGCTTTCTTAAGCATATTCAGGATTTTGCAACCTTTAATTCTGTCTATGAAAAATACTTTACGGGGAAGCCTGCAAGAAGCTGCGTTGAAGTTTCAGCCCTGCCAAAAGATGCCCTGGTAGAAATAGAAGTCATTGCAGAAAAATAAAGCTGTACACTCTGAAACAAAGACATTTCCTTTATATATCTTTGTAAGATGAAAGCAGGGAATTTGCACTTGTAAATGCAAATTCCCTGCTTTTTTTGCTTTTATAAATGCAAATTCTTGACTTTTTGAATTAATCATTTAATATATAGTCATGCAAATCGACAGAATCTGTACGGAACACATAAGGCAAAAGCTTTTTAAAGGCAAAGCTGTTGTAGTTTACGGACCAAGGCAATGCGGAAAAACTACACTTATAAAAAATCTTCTTAAGACAGAAAATCTGGATGCAGTTTTCCTTAACGGTGACGATGATTCTGACATCTCTCTTTTCGCATCTTCTGGAAAAACTTTTGCGGGCCCTGGCATACCAGTGCGGCAGTGAAGTTTCTGTAAATGAACTTTCTTCCCTTTTAGGAGTATCGCGCACTCTTGTGGAATCATATTTAAAACTCCTGGAACAGGCTTTTATTATTTTCCCGCTGAATTCATATTCATCAAACAAGAGGAATGAACTGAAAAAATCTGTAAAATATTATTTCTGGGATAATGGAATCAGGAATTCAATAATCAATGATTTTAGCCCCATTGCACAAAGGAACGATGTTGGAGCACTTTGGGAAAATTATCTTGTGAGTGAACGCTTAAAAAAGAATGCGTATACAGGTGCAGACGGACTTCCTTATTTCTGGCGGAATACAGACCAGATGGAAGTTGACTATATTGAAGTCTGTGGAGATAAAATCCAGGCATTTGAATTTAAATGGAATGTACAGAAAAAAAGCCGGATTACAAAAGCCTTTACAAACAAATATCCCCAGGCAGTTTTGACCACAATAACTTCGGAAAATTATGATGACTTTTTGGGGTAGGGTAAGCTGGCCTTGTCTTCTGTGCTGGAAAAAAAGTTACGGAAAAATTCAAACAGGCATCTGAAAAATACGTCTAGTACATTGGCACTGACATCCAGAATACCCCATAAGGTATACAGAATTGCAGAAAGTATAAGCGCTCCGAGTGTAAACGGCACAACATAAACAACATCAATCATTTTTCTGCCTCTCTTTTTATAATATAGTATGCATTGTTTAATTTGTCATTTAATTCATTGACCTGACTTAAGGGATTAAAACGAGATGTCCTCTGGCCGGCACTAATCATTGGCCGGTTTTTATGCTATAATTAAAGCATGGAAGAAAGATTTTTACCGATTGGCATTCAGGATTTTGAAGATTTACGCAGGCGCAATTTTCTTTATGTTGATAAAACTGCATACGTTTATAAACTTGCAACGGAAGGCAAGCCATATTTTTTAAGCCGCCCGCGCCGCTTTGGCAAAAGCCTTTTTCTTTCTACACTTGAAGCATATTTCTTAGGCAAAAAGGATTTGTTCAAAGGCCTTGCAATAGAAAAGCTTGAAAAAGACTGGATTCAGTATCCTGTGCTGAGCATCAGCTTTGCAGGTTCTTCCCTTGATAATACAACACGTCTTTTAGAAACAATAAGCGGTATTCTTGAATTCTATGAAAAACAATTTGGAATTCCTTCCATACAATCTGATCCAAGCTTAAGATTTAAAAACTTAATAATCAGCCTTTATGAAAAGACCGGAAAACAGGTAGTAATTTTAATAGACGAATACGACAAGCCTGTCCTTGATGCTCTTTATTCAGAATTTGAAGAACGTAACAGGGCTGAATTAAGAAATTTTTACAGCCCTTTAAAAGACTGTGACAAATATATCCGGTTTATATTTCTTACGGGAATTACAAAAATCAGCCACATGAATATTTTCAGCGGGCTGAATCAGTTGAATGACATCAGCATGATAGAAGATTTTTCTGCAATCTGTGGAGTTTCTGAAGAAGAACTTGACTTGTATTTTACTCCGGAAATTGAACAGCTTGCAAAAAGACAGAAATTATCTATAGAAGAAACTAAAGCTAAACTTGCCCGGATGTATGACGGCTATCATTTTACAAATGATGTCCCGGGTGTTTACAATCCCTTCAGCCTTATTAAATGCTTTTATGAAAAACGTTTCGGCTCCTACTGGTTTGAAAGCGGGACGCCATCATTATTGGTTAAAACATTGCAGAATCAGCCTATCGAGGAGCTTTCAGGTCTGGTTAATGGAAGGCAGACAACGGAATCTAAGTTCAGGGATTACGACCCGGACAGTCACAATGTTCTGCCTGTGATTTACCAGAGCGGCTACCTTACAATCAAAGACTATGATGCCGAATCAAATCTGTTTACCCTTGATTTTCCTAACAAGGAAGTTCAGGACGGGTTTCTGCAGGTGCTTTTGCAGAAGTTCATAAAGGTTCCATATGATGATGTAGGCCTGGCAATAGAAAATATCCGCCGTGCATTGCGTGCAAATGACATTGAAAAAGTTGCCTTAATCATAAAGTCCGCCATTGCCGATTTGCCGACCATAGTTAAAAAAGAAATGTGCGAGAATTACTATGAATCAGTCGTTCATCTTATTTTCCGCCTTACGGGTTTTGTAGTTTTATCAGAGTTACAGAGCGTCTGCGGCAGAAGCGACGTTGTATTAAAGACAAATGATGCAATTTTTATCTTTGAACTTAAAATGGACAAGGGCAGGGATGCAGAAGAAATAGCCCAGACTGCACTAAAACAAATTGACCAGAAAGGCTATGCCGCACCTTTTTTAGCCAGCGGAAAACCAGTGCATAAAGTAGCCTTTGTCTTTTCAAGCAGCGGAGAAGGTTTAGTTTCCTGGAAGAATAAGTAGTTATAAATTTTAAGCGTGTTTACGAGCCACCCATAGCAAAAATCTAAAATATTGGAAAAGAATTTTCCTAGAACATTGTGCAAATATTGTTCTAGGAGGGTCTCCAAGACCTATAGAGCAGTGGTGCAGTAAATTCAAAAGGAATGTTTCAAAATAAGCCCTGATTTTAGTGCACCACAAGAATTTGTCTTTTCGTTAGGATTTTAATAAATCTGATAATGTGATTACATTTGTAAAATCACCTGAATATTCATTGTATGCAAGCCCGAAAGTCGTAATAAGCGTGCTGTGAATTACTGAACGTCTGGATATTTCTTTTGAAAGCAATTCCTGCCGCTTAACTATTTTATTGTGGTATTCTTTATCCACAATAAATTCCTGTTTGTAGTATTTCATTTCACACATATTTACGACATTATCATTCCGCTCAATTAGAAGGTCAATCTGTGTTCCTTCTGAATCATCAGAACGTTTAGACCAGGCAGACTGATTTGTAATGACACCGCTGATTCCCAATGCCGCTTTTATCTGATATATATGATTAAAGCAGACATTTTCAAACGCGAGTCCCCTCCATGTGTTAATGGCCGGTGTTGCCACATTCTGCTGCCAGAAGCCTTCACTATTGAAATTGCTTTCATTTATAAACCTTAAACTGAATATGCAGAATGAATCTATAAGCTTAAAGTGAACATCCCTTTTGCTCATGCCAAAGGGTACATATTTTTCAACAAAATCACTGACAATCAATGCGTTTATATATTCAGAAATATGCCCGCTGTCGGTAATCTGCAGTTTTTCACAAATCTCTTTCCTTGTAAAACCGGAATTTCTTGTATTAAGGAATTTTACCAATTCCATCATCTTATCCGGACTTGAAAAACCCGATTCAAACAGGCGCCTGTATTCTGATTTCAGTTTAGCGGCTGGTGAAAAAAACATCTTGTCTATGTTTTGTGCCAGGCTCAAACCTGATTCAAAATAAGAAAGATAATAAGGAATTCCGCCCAGTATCATATAGCTTTGAACAATATCATAATCAGAAAGTTTTACGTTATTGGATTCAAAATATTCTTTGCATTCAGAAAGATTAAAAGGCCTGAGTTTGATTTCACAGGTAACCCGATTGTAAAGACCGCCATGATTATTGATGAGCTTATCTAAAATCCATGAATTTGCACTTCCGCATACAACGACCATCAGATTACTTCGATGACATGCCCAGGTATTCCAGAAACCTTCAAAGGCCGTTATAAATCCAGAATTTTTTGTATCCATCCATGGAAGTTCATCAAGAAAAACAAGCTGCCGGGTACCATCATCCTTTGATTCAAGAAGTTTTTCCAGCATAAAAAAAGCTTCCAGCCAGTTTTCAGGACGATGGGATTTTTGCATGCCAGAAAGCTGGAGCGAAAAATAAAAATGCTGTAACTGCTGTTTTTGCAGCGAAAGCCTGTTCTTCCCACTTTCTACAGGAGACAGACCTGCATGACGAAACGTAATGCGGTTTTTGAATGTTTCATCAACAAGATATGTTTTTCCTATTCGCCTTCTTCCATAAATTGCAACAAGTTCTGCCTTTCCGCTGTTGTAAAGTCTGTTTAGTTCCTGAATTTCTTTCTGTCTGCCGACCATAACTAAAATATAAAGTATTACTTAAGGTCTGTCAAATTGAATTTCTATTTAGTACATGTGAAAATGACTGTCTGCGATATAATGGACAATAGCTTTGTAGTATTGTGAAATAAAGGTGCTTTTTAGCCTGCAAAAAGCTGTTTATGTTATTTGAAAATTCGCATACCTCCAGAAAGCGGCAAAACATTGACCTGATTTAAAGGATTAAGGCACGCAAAGGTGAAGGGCTGTCACCTTTACATGTGACAGAGGGTCACTAACGTTGGTGAACATCACTCACATGTAAAGGTGACTGATGTTCACATGTACACGTGACCCTGGTTCACCAAACAAAGAAATGGTGAAGCACGTTCACCAAGTTCAGAAACAGTGACACTACTTCACCAAGTTACGGAATGGTGAAGGTAGTTCACCAAGTTCAGAAATGGTGAACATGACTCACCAAGGGCAAAAGCCGCCGAAATGGCGAAAGTTTTAGCGGATAAAAGTTTCTATCATTGTATTTACTTTCGCCAACTTTCGGCGTTTTGCCTCAAGAACTTCTTCGAAGTTCTTGTACAGGCGGGTTAGTAATAGTGAAGCATGTTCACCATGCTGTCCTGAAAGTTTAACAATTAATGTCATTCTGAACTTGATTCAGAATCTCTACACTACAAATAGTGTGGATGCTGAAAAAAAAGCTTTCTATATGCTATAATGTATCAAACATTAAGCGGAGAATAAAATCAAAATGGCAGAAAACATAATCATAGACGACACCCCAGTAGATGTTACTGCAGAAGTAAACTTTATCTGGTCCATTGCAAATAAACTGCGCGGAACCTATCAGAGCGACAAATACAAGGAAGTCATAATTCCCATGACAATTATCCGCCGGTTTGAATGTGCCCTTGAAGAAACAAAAGACAAGGTAATTGCCCGTGCAGAAGAAGACGAAAAAACAGGAGATGAAACCCCTGATTTAGTTTATCAGAAAATTGCAGGCTACCAGTTTTATAATAAAAGTAAATACACATTAAAAGAACTATGTAACGACAGCCCAAAAATCAAGACCAATTTTGAAAGTTATATAGAAGGCTTTTCTGCCAATGCCCAGGACATTATCAGCAACCTTGAATTTAAAAAGCAGATAGAAAAAATGGACGCAAACAACCGCCTTTTTTCTGTAGTTCAGGCATTCAGTCAAATTGACCTTAGCCCAAAAACAATAGACAACATAAAGATGGGCTACATTTTTGAAGAACTTATCCGCAAGTTTTCTGAAAATGCAGAAGCCGGCGACCATTATACAGGCCGTGACATCATTAAATGCATGGTAAGCATTCTTTTAAGCGAAGGATGTGATGATTTAAAAGAACCGCAGAAGGAAATTACAATCCTTGACCAGGCATGCGGAACTGGCGGTATGCTCAGCACAAGCTGCAACTTTTTAAGTGCCTTTAACCCGACTGCAAAAATACGCCTTTACGGCCAGGAAATAAACCCGGAATCCTACGCCATGTGCATGGCAGAAATGCTTATACGCGGTCAGGATGTTACGCACATCTGCAAGATGGACACAATGAAGAAAGACTGCTTTCCAAACAAAAAAATGCGTTTTGTAATAGAAAACCCACCGTTTGGAACAGCCTGGGGCGGTAAAGACGCCGCAGAAGGGGTAGAGCACGCTGTTTTAGAAGAAGCAAAGAAAAAAGACGGCAGGTTTCCGGCAGGCACACCCGGCAGCGGCGACATGCAGCTTTTGTTCATGCAGAGTGCAGTAGACAAAATTAACGACGACAACGGAAGGGCGGCAATCATAGAAAACGGAAGCCCGCTCTTTTCTGGCGGAACATCAAGCGGAGAAAGCCAGATACGCCGCTACTTGCTTGAAAACGACTTAATAGAAGCAATAATTGCTTTGCCGACAGACCTTTTTTACAACACAGGAATCGCAACTTATATCTGGGTTTTAAGCAAGAACAAACGCAAGGAACGAAAAGGAAAAGTTCAGTTAATCGACGCAAGTTCAATCTGCCATAAACTTAGAAAAGCCCTGGGAAACAAAAGCAACGAAATCACAAAAGAAGACCGGGAACAAATCACAAAACTCTACAACGACTTTAAGCCGGGCGAACTTGTAAAGATTTTTGACAATGAAGATTTTATGTACCGCGAATATTCAGTTATGCAGCCCTTGCAAAGAAGCTACGCATTCAGCCAGGAACGAATAGAAAAAATGCTTTCAAAAGACACATTAAAATCAATCTACAACGAAGCAAAAGTTCTTGAGCTTGAATCAAAAGAAGACCAGGACGAAAAAGACCTAGAAGAAATCGAAAAGGAAAACAAAAAAAAGCCTTTGTACGACAAAATCTTAAACGCGCTCACAGACGCACAAAAAAAATACGGCTCAAAAAAGTGGCTAGCCCCAGAAGAATTTGAGCCTGTCCTTGAAGATGCGTTAAAAGAATGTAGCCTTGAAAGAAAAACTTTTGAAAAAATCATGACAGGCCTTTCTGCAATGGACAAAGAAGCCGTCATTCAAAAAGACAAAAAAGGCGAAATCCTTTACGACCCTGAAACAAAAGACACAGAAATCGTAACCTACAAAGAAAACATAGACGACTACATGGCCCGCGAAGTTCTGCCGCACATACCGGATGCCAAAGCATTCTTTGAAGAAAACCTTGCAGCCAAAAAGCCCGTAATAAAAACAGGGGCAGAAATCCCATTCACACGCCATTTTTACAAATACCTAAAGCCGCGCTCAAGCAAAGACCTAGCATGCGAATTCAACGAACTAGAAAAAACAGTTTCACAAGACATAAAGGAGTTGTTCGGGGAATGAGAACTTAGTTGGTAGATAGACTACCCATACAGGTTTGTGATTTTTTAAGGGAATAATAGAAAATTCAAGCTAACAGTGGTATATTATTAACAGGAGGTGAAAAGAATGAGTGATTTAGCATTAAAGTATTATGAATCAGTAGATACTTTGGATCTTCACGATTTAGAAGTATTGTCTCAAAAAATTTCATCTTTAATTTTCAAAAAGAAGGCAAAGGAAGACAAATCTGTCAAAGATGGACTTAATTTTTTTAACAGCATAAAAGGCACTGTAAATAGAGAAATTGATGCTGATTATGAGCTTTCAGAATCCTTAAAGGAAAAATATGAGAATATTGATTGACACGAATATTGTCCTGGATTTAATCCAATGCCGACAGCCGTTTTCTGCCAATGCGTCAAAAATAATAAATTCGTGTGTCACAAAAGAAAATGACGGCTATATTTCTTCACATTCCCTTTCAGACATTTTTTTTATTTTAAGAAAAGACAAATCGATAGAAGAAAGAAAGGCATTGATTTTAAATCTGTGCAAATTTTTCACAATTATTCCAGAACCCAAAAACTTTTTTACAGATATCTGCAAAAATAATGATTGGAATGATTTAGAAGACGGTCTTCAAATGAAATGTGCAGATTTTGAAGAACTCGATTACATTGTTACAAGAGACGCCGGAAAAGGATTTAACAAGTCGCCTGTAAAAGTTATTTCCGCAGAAGATTTTGCCGCACTGATTGAACAATAGAGGATTAAAACAAACTCGTCATCCCGAACTTGATTCGGGATCTCCAGCGTTGAAAGTTGATACCCATAATCACTTAAAATAAATAAAACAGGAAAGAATATGAAAGACAGCGGCATAAAATGGATAGGCGAAATACCGGAAGGGTGGGGAGTTACGAAGTTAAAGTATGTGTTTAAAAAAAATTGTACAAATCTTCGTGTTGGTCCATTTGGTTCAGCTTTATCAGGTAATGATATAAAGGAAGAAGGTAACTGGATTTACAATCAACGGTGTGTTTTAGATAACAATTTTTCAACTAATGATTCATTTATTGATGATAAAAAATTTAATCAGTTGAAAGCATTTGCTGTTAATCCAGGTGATATATTGATTACTACAAGAGGTAGTATCGGAAAAGTTGCAATTGTTCCAGATGATGCACCAAAAGGAATTTTGCATCCTTGTATTATTAAATTTGTAATTGATGATAATATTTTAAATAAAAAAATATTGAAGTATTTATTTAATAATACAAATGTTATACAAGAGCAAATTAAACAAAAAAGCAATTCTACAACTATAGATGTAATTTATTCTTATAATTTAAAAGAGATAGTATTACCTCTCCCCCCCACTTGCAGAACAGCAGAAGATTGCTGACTTTCTGGACGGCAAATGTTCAAAGATAGATGCACTCAAAAAAGACATTCAAAGCCAGCTTGAAATCCTTGAACAGTATAAAAAATCCGTAATAACAGAGGCCGTAACAAAAGGCATAGCCCGCGGCGTAAAGATGAAGGACAGCGGCATAGAATGGATAGGCAAAATACCGGAGCATTGGAAAATACAGAAAGGGAAATATATATTCACGCAAAGAAGTGAGAAAGGCAATTCTATTGAATTACAGTTGCTTTCTCCAACACAAAAATATGGAGTAATTCCTCAATCGCTTTATGATGAAATATCAGGAATGAATTCTGTAAAATTAAAGGAAAACACAGATTTTAATTTACTGAAAACTTGTCATAAAGGCGATTACTGCATAAGTTTAAGAAGTTTCCAAGGTGGATTTGAATATTCAAAATATGAAGGCGTTGTTTCACCTGCTTACCAAATATTTTATCCAGTTATTGATATTGCTGACGGCTATTTTAAATACCTGTTCAAAGATAAGAACTTTATTGAAAAGATAAATTCATTTACATTAAGTTTACGAGATGGAAAGCCTATTTCTTATTTTGATTTTTCAAATATGTATCTTCCTCTTCCTCCACTTGCAGAACAACAGCAGATTGCAGACTTTTTAGACGCAAAATGTTCTTCCATAGACAGCATCATCACCGCAAAAAAGCAGCAGCTTGCAAAGCTGGAAGACTACAAAAAGTCCCTGATCTATGAATACGTAACCGGCAAAAAGCAGGTTAGTCTCTAAAATAAAGCTATATGCCCAAGGAGAAAATTTTATGAGCATGGTTCAGACAGAAAAAGAATATCAGAAGTTCATTGTTGACTATCTTACGGATGTAAACGGCTATATAGAACATACAGACAGGGACTTTAACAGTGCCTTTGCCTTTGATAATTCCCTCCTGCTTTCTTTTTTGTATGCAACGCAGAAAGAAGCCATGCAAAAACTGGAAAAGGTTTTTAAAAATGATACTTCAAGTCATGTCCTTGCTGCAATCAATGCAGAAATTACAAAAAAGAGATCCAGCCTTATTTACTGTCTTAAGCACGGCGTTAATGTGGGCAATGTGCATTTAGACCTTATGTATGCAAAGCCTGCAACTACATTCAACAAAAAGGAATGGGAGCGCTACCAGAATAATATCCTTTCTGTAATCCCTGAAGATAATGCAGATGCTGATAAAAAAGAGCGTGTTGACCTGGTTCTGTTTTTAAACGGCATTGCCATTATAAGTGCAGAACTTAAGTGCGACAATTCCGGCCAGTACTGGACAGATGCAGTAAAGCAATACAGGGAAACACGCATGCCGGACAGAAGACTTTTTCTGTTTAAGGCCGGATGCCTTGTCCACTTTGCCATGGATTTAAATTATGTTGCCATGACAACAAAACTCTGCGCTGATGCAACTTATTTTCTGCCATTCAATCAGGGAAAGACAAGTGTCTACAACCTTAAAAACGGCCAGAGCTTTGTAGAAACCGGAGACGGCAACGAAAACCGGGAAGACGGTAAATTTCCCGTATGCTACATGTGGGAAGACATCTGGACTAAAGATACTATTTTAGACCTTATAGACAGGTTTATTTTTGTTGAACGGACAGAAAAAAAAGACAGCGTAACAAAAAAGACTTCCATTTCTGAAACCCTGATTTTTCCGCGTTACCATCAGCTGCGTTTTTGCGCAAGGCCGTAGCCCATGTTACGGAAAACCTTTCCAGCTGCAATTACCTTGTCCAGCATTCGGCAGGCAGCGGAAAGACCAATACCATTGCATGGCTAAGCCACAGGCTTTCTACCCTGCATGACAGGGAAGAAAAGCAGATTTTTGACACAGTCATTGTTGTTACTGACCGCTGTGTTGTTGACAGCCAGCTTCAGAAGGCAGTTCTTTCTCTGGACCATAAAGACGGCCTTATACGTGTAATGGACGAAAAATGCACTTCTAAACAACTGGAAAGCGCAATCAACAAAGGAATCAAAATAATTGCAACTACAATACAGAAGTTCCCTTACATAAAGGACAGCGTTAATAAATTTGCTTCCAGAAGGTTTGCAGTAATAATAGATGAAGCACATTCTTCTACAAGCGGAAAGAACATGGAAGCCCTTGTAAAGTCCATTAACAATATAGATCGTGCAGAAGGCGATGATGTTAATGCCATGGACATTATAGAAAACATGCTTGATCAGACAGGCAAGGCGGCTAATGTTTCCATGTTTGCTTTTACGGCAACTCCAAAGGCTACTACATTGCAGAAGTTCGGCACAGAAAATTCCGCAGGAAAAAAAGAAGCCTTTGACTTGTATTCCATGAAGCAGGCAATAGAAGAAGGCTTTATTCTTGATGTCCTTGAAAATTACATTGAATACAAAACCCTGTATAAAATTCATAAACTTATAAAGGATGATCCTTCCCTGGATACAGCACAGGCCAAAAAACAGATTAATAAAATGGCAATGCTAGAAAAGCCCAACATCCAGCAGCGCACAGCGGTCATAATAGAGCATTTCAGGAATACGGTTCTTGGCACGTGCCTTGAAGGCAATGAAAAGGCAATGGTTGTAACTTCAAGCCGGAAAGAAGCCGCTGAATACAAGAAGGCTTTTGACGCCTACATTAAGAACAGCGGATATTCTGACATGCAGACTTTGGTTGCTTTTTCCGGCAAAGTTAAACTTGATGACGGCAAAGAATATTCAGAAACAGGAATGAACAATGCGGCAGGAACTGATACAAAAAACAGGATTACTGAAGAAAACCTGCCGCAGTACTTTGACGAAAACGAATCATACAAAGTTCTTATTGTTGCAAACAAATATCAGACCGGCTTTGACCAGAAAAAACTTTGTGCCATGTATGTCATGAAAAGCTTAAAGGGCATTGCAGCCGTTCAGACTTTAAGCCGTTTAAATAGGATATGTCCGCCTTACAATAAGGTTACTTACATTGTTGATTTTGCAAATACGATAGAAGAAATTAAAAAATCTTTTGCACCCTATTATTCGCGCACGGTTCTTGAAAACCCGGTTTCTTTACAACAGATTAATGACGTGGAACTGGAGCTGCGCGGATATAATGTTCTTGATTTTGAAGACATTGATGCAAGTGTTGAAAAGGGGTTGACGGATAAGAAAAATTCAGTAGCTTTTATTTCTGCAAAACTTAATAAAGTAAAGATTAAGATCAAGCAGTTTGATGATGACACTCAGTCAGAAATTAAAACTAAAATTTGCCGCTATGTAAAATACTACAGTTTTCTTGCGCAGATTGTTCCGCTTAACAGCACGGACATGCATAAACTCTATCTGTTTTTAAGCTGGCTTTTGCCATATTTAAAGGAAGGCAAAGACAGGGAAGGTTTTGACTTAAAGAATAAAATCAGGATTGATACCTTTAACCAGAAGAAGGAGCGGGAAGTAAGCAAGCCCAAAATAGAAGCAAAGCCGGGAATAAAAAGTGCAGATCCTGCAGTGCCTGTTCAGGTTAAAGATACAAAGGAAAAACTTTCTGAAATCATTAAAAAAATGAACGAGATTCACGGCACTGATATTGATGTTGATATGGCATCTAATTCTGCCATGGGTGTAAAGGACATCCTGCAAAAGGATGAAGAGCTTAAGGAAAGTGCCATGCACAACAGTCGTGAAGATTTTACGGCAGCATATTATGACCATCTGGATAATGCACTTGTCCATGGCAGTGCAGATTCAAGGAGGCTGTTCAACCTGCTTTTAAATAACGAAGATTTAAAGAAAGAAATGATGGGAATCTTTATTGATGAACTTTACCAGAAGTTCCGCTGCGGAAGGTAGTTACTCAGGGTAACAAAGACGGGGAAGTAACTGCAGTAAACTACCGTAAGTTAGATAATTATTTTTTATACTAGCGCAACTATTTTAAAATTCTTATAATAGGGCATAAAGATAAAGCTTCTGCGGAAAACAGAATGTTAAATGTTTCCACATTTGATGTACTATGTATAGAGTTTCCTTGCCATTACTCCCGGGAAGAGTTAATGTCAAATGTTGTGGATTGAGGTTTGAATCTGCATAGTATTAAGCAGCCACTTTCAGCACACCATTTTCAAATTTTATATCTCTGGCAACGAGTTCAAGCTTGCCAAAGCCTTTCAGACGCCGCCACCCTTTTTCTGCCTGCGCGATATTACATATATTCCGTCAGCCCAGACATAGACATATTCCTTTCCCGTCAGGTCCCGCTTCTTCCATTCCTGGAATTCATTCTCCCAGTCTTTTGTCATGCGGATAATCGTTTCCGGTGAAAAACCTTTTGAATCTTTACCGA
>JALELH010000031.1 GCA_022768865.1 Spirochaetia bacterium | reverse complement strand
ACCGCCGGCGCAGATAATCTTGTGTGGGATAACCGGGAATGGAGCATTACAAATCATTTTATTCCATACACCGAAGACGAAGTAAACGCGCCCGACCGTTTTGAAAGCGATTTTATGGTCAGGTACATTGCAGCCTTGCCTGCTTTACAAGACACGGATTCCCCTTTTTCTAAGGAAGCACGGGCAGTTCTTAAGGCCGGCAAAAAACTGTGGCAGTCTTACTTCAGTGCCACAGACGAATACACCGTGCGCCAAAAACTAAAGCTTGGCCGAAGTGATGCCGGCTGGTATCAGATACGCAACGCCTTAAAAGAACGCAGCCAGAGCGGAAACTCTGCACCCGTAAGCTTTGCGGAATTTGAAAACGCCTACAAGGCATTAACGGAAAAACTCCGCCCGAAAGTATATGAATACGGATTTTTAAAGTAAACAGCCATTAAGCATCCTTATGCCGTTGTTAAGTTCATCTCTGCAAGCTGGCGCACTTTTTCTACAGGAAGCTTTATTATGGCCGCAATCTGCTCTACAGTCATATTGCCGTTTTTAATAAACTGCTGGATAAGTTCTGCCTTACTTGCAGCTTTTTCTCTATTAATCATATTGGTTAAATGCATATTCATATTTCCATTACCTCCTGCAACTGATTCTATATTAGCATTATACTCATTTTCAAAGTTTTTGTCTTTTGTCAAAACTTTCATAAGCTGTAAATAGTTTATTTAGAACACAAAATGTCCATATATAAATTATTTTAAAGAAAAAAAATTTTATGACACTTTTTCAGGAAGAAGTTAAAAAAACTTTCTAAAAGCCATCAATGCTGCACTTGCCCAGAGTGCAGCATCCCGTAAACACTTTAATCCACAGCTGGCTTAGGCATTTGTTCATTACCTTTACTGTCTGCACCGATAAACACGTATAGGATACACACTAGAGGAAGACTTTCTCAAGGCGTGAGGAACACTCCCTCAAGGCATGAGGAACACTTCCTCAAGGCATGAGGAACACTCCCTCAAGAGTGTTGACAGTAAAGGATTTAGTCAATAACCTATACATGACTGATAGTGAATACGCTAAAGGAGACACACATGAAACAGTTTGAGTTAACAAGGGGGAGCAGGACGGTTTCCCTGTATACAAATCCCTTTTCTGATGACGAAAGTTATGTTGGCCGTATAAAAAAGAACGTTATTACACTTGAAAACATGATTGCCCATATTTCAGAAAACAACAACGGAATCTCTGACCAGATAATCTATCATGCGGCAAACCTTTTAATGGACGAAGTCCTGCGCCAGATACGCCTGGGGAATTCAGTAGAATTGCTTGGTGCAGGCACACTTTACCTGAAAATAAACGGCGTTGTAAAAAGCAAAAATCCAGGAAAGGCAGATGTTCCGGGATTCAGTGTCGGTTTTACGCCGTCAAAGGAAGTTTTAGAAGAAGCTTCAAAAGTAAAGGTTGATATGGTTACGGTCAAAGACACCTGTGCACAGATTAATGAAATCATAAACACATATGACCAGAGCCGGGACAACAAATTGTTCCTCGGGTCTGTAGTGCGGCTTAAAGGCTCAGAGCTTAAGGTTGCCGGGGTTGACAGCGGCATTTTCTTTACGCCTTTTATTGATGAAGAACCTGTAGCTGATGAAGATAAGTGGATTCAGGTGCCGCCGGAAAGAATAATCACAAACATGCCTAAGACTCTGGAATTTTACGTTCCGGCGGCACTTGAACAAGGCAGGCGGTATTCCATTGTTTTAAAGAACACTGTGTCACACGGCAAGGTGCTTAAAAAACCGTCAGTTGCCTACAGCGTGCCAATTTTAATTGGGGAAAAGCCTTGACTTCCTAGATGCCGGTACCTGATGTAACTTTTCCCCCACAAATTGCTCGGCAATTTGTGTATAGGCCTATTAAAAAATGATGAATAGTAATTAACAAGGTATAAGTCGAGTTATAAAAAAATAATTCATACAAAAAAAACAGACGCCGTAGGCAGAATCAATTTATGAACCTGCCTGCGGCGTTTATTATGCTTCTATTGTATTTAAATTGTTTCCCCATCCCACACAATTAAACTAAATAAGTTTCAGTTCATCCCTGGAAACGGCTGTGTGGTTTTCTACGATGAATGCGTTTAGCACCGGTGTTTCCCTGTCCATTAAAGACAAAATAAGATACCTTGCCTTGGAATCAAAAAACAGGCGCTTGTCTTCTTCGCTGGGGCGGCTTGGGCTTTCCGGGTGGGAATGCCAGTTGCCCAGGGGAACAAGTCCTTTTGCGCGCATGTCCTTTATGGCGGAAAGCTGGTCCTTCGGGCTTATGTTAAAGTGTTCGTTGGAATGGTCCGTGTTTTCTAAAAGATAAACTTCTTCTATATGTTTTATTCCGTTGTACTCTTTGCCTGCTATAAGTCCGCAGGATTCTTCCGGCAGGTTTGCCTTTGCATATTCCAGCATTTTTTCATAGTCTGCTTTCTTTAAGGTTATCATTGCAGGTCCTTGCCGTGCTGTGCATCTGCACATTCGGCCTGTTCGTAGTCTATAAGTTCCGTAATGGTCGGGTTGTTTCCGCACACAGGGCACTTGCCGCTGGCAGCAGGCAGCTTAATGTTGTGGAAGTCGTTCTTTAAGGCGTCGTATGTTAAAAGGCGGCCAGTAAGGTTCTGCCCTACGCCCGTTATGTACTTTATGGCTTCCATTGCCTGCAGGCTGCCGATTACGCCGCCCATGGCTCCGATTACACCTGCCTGCTTGCACGTTGGCACTGCATCTTTTGGCGGCGGGTCCTTGAATACGCAGCGGTAGCATGGTCCCTGACCCGGTATGTACGTCATGAGCTGGCCTTTAAATCGGATGATTCCTGCATGGCAGAAAGGCTTTTTTTCCATTACGCAGGCATCGTTTATAAGGAACTTTGCAGGGAAGTTGTCCGTGCCGTCTATGATAAAGTCGTAACCGCGGATAAGTTCCCTGATGTTTGTAGAATCTACGAATGTCCTGTAGGTGTTTACGACAACGTCAGGATTCATTGCCTGTATTGTTTCTTTTGCAGACTGAACCTTTGGCTTGCCTACGTCTGCCGTTGAAGGAAGCAACTGTAGGATTTCCGATTCTTGTGTAGGCAAAGCCTGCTGCCCTTCCGTTAAAGACTTTTTCAAGAGATTCCATGCTGTCATAGGAAAATGCGCTTACCTGATAGATAGGTGTAATTGTGGCGCCAAAAGATTTGTCCTTTACAAGACCTTTATGAAGTGCATCTGTGTTGAATCCCATGTGAACCTCCTGTTATCCTATTACTTTACTAGGTATCATGAATATAATCCTATAATCCTACTTAGTCAATAGGTTTTGAAAAATTATTTCAGGATTTTGTAGGAATATACAGCACCGTCATCATCGTCTTTAGCAAGGGCGATTTCCATGACGCTTTTCATAAGTTCATAATTTAAAGACAGGGTTTCAGGTTTTCCGCATGCAGCAAGATGGCCGGTTTTTAAAAGGCAGATATTATTGCTTACGGTAAAACTTTGAGGCAAGTCGTGGCTGGCAAAAATTATTCCCCTGCCTTCCTTTACAAGTTCCTTAAAGACAGACATAATTTCTATCTGATGCTTTATGTCCATGTAGGTGGCAGGTTCATCCAGAAGAATGTATTTTGTGTTCTGTGCTATTACCATGGCAAGGTAGGCACGCTGACGCTGGCCGCCGCTTATTTCTGCAAGGCCTTTATAACGGATATTCCACAGGTCCGTAAGCTTTAGGGCTTTTTCTACAAGGGTAATGTCTTTGGCTCCAAGTATTTTAGAAAAGCCAAGATGGGGAAAGCGGCCGTGGCTTACAAGGGTATAAATATCCATGGCGGCAGAAGGGGACGACTGCGGCAGGTAGCTTACAAGGGATGCCCTTTTTTTGACTGTCAGGCTATGCAGGGATTTGCCGTCTATAAGGATTTCACCCTTAAACGGATTTAAGCCTAAGATGGATTTTAAGAGCGTAGATTTGCCGCTGCCGTTAAGCCCTACAATGGCAGTTATTTTGCCTTCTTCTAAAGCAAGTTTTTCTATTTCCAGGGCTGTGCGTCCGTTATATTCTGTAATTAAGTTTTTTATTTCTATCATGGCTGATCCTTTATACTGAAAGGTGTTTTTTCCTGCTTATTAATATCCAGATAAAGAAAGGACTGCCCAGGCATGATAAAAACAAACCTACAGGAAGTTCATAGGGATAAAAAAGCAGGCGGGAAATTAAATCGCAGAGCATTAAAAAATCTGCACCAAGTATCATGGTAAGCAGTATTTTTGTCCTGACATTTTCCCTGCATACAAGCCTTACAAAGTTTGGAACAATTAGGCCTATAAAGCCTAAAAGTCCGCAGACACTTACGGCACAGCCTGCAAGAATTCCGCTTATTAAAATAGAGACTATCCTGTAGGCATTGACGTTTAGGCCCAAACCAAAGGCCGCTTCGTCTCCAAGGCTGAAAAGTTCAATTCCGCCGGAAAGAAAAAGAAGAATAACAATGCAGATAATAATCAATGGAACTGCAAAATAAAGTGAGCCCATGTTCAGGTTCTGAAAGCCGCCAAGACTGAATGCTACCTTGTCTGCTACTATTTCCGGCCGCATGGTTATGATTACGTCAATGCCTGCAGACATAAGGGAAGACACTGCTACGCCAGCAAGGACAAGGGTTGTTTTGGAAATGCCGGCGTTCCTGCTTATAAAGTAAACTATAAATACAGCAAGGGCAGCACCGGTAAAAGCACCTTCCGTCCGTGCCGCAACGGAATAAGGGAAAAGAACAGATGCTGCCAGAACAAAAAGTCCTGCGCCGGAATTTATTCCTATTATTCCAGGGCTTGCAAGGGTGTTGTTAAGTGAAGTCTGCAAAATAAGGCCTGCAACAGAAAGGGCAGAACCGCAGAACACGGCTGCTATTACACGCGGCAGCCGGACTTTAAGCAGAATTAGTTTTGTGCCGGCATCTATATGGCCGCCGCTTAAAAAGTTTATGAATGCCTTTATGCCTTTAGAAAAGCCCAGTCCCCTTGTTCCGGCAAATACAGAAATAAAGGCAAGGATAAAGAAGATGATGATTCCGGTAATAAAAAGATTCTGCTTTTTTATTTTCATGTTCTGCCCTTGCTTTATTTTAACCTTTACTGGCGGAGTAAATTATTTACATACTCATAGGCTTCTGCCCAGCGTGCATTAGGCTTATAGTTGAAAAGTTCCTTTGGCAGGATAAATACCCTGCCCTTTTTTACTGCACTTAAGTTCTTCCATGCAGGGTTGCTTTCATAGGCTTTATAAAATGCCTGTTCTGCATTTTTCTGCTTTCCCTGCTGAACTACAAAAATGTAATCCGGGTCTGAAGCTACGATTGCTTCCATGCCTATTTCGTCCAGGCTGGAATCATCTTCTACTATTGGCTTTAGTCCAAGGTCAGAAAATATTTCATTGCCGAAGTGATTTTTAAGCACTTTGTTTTTTGTAGAAGACACACGCAGGAAAAGATAAGTTGGTTTATTTTTTGTTGTATCAGCTGCATTAACGGATGCTGCAACTTCCTTTATTTTTTCCTTTACATCAAGGACACTGGTTTTGTATAAGTCACTTCTGCCAGTCATGAGCGTAAAGTCTTTCATTACTTTTTCATAGTCTGAAAAGTTTTTTACGTCGGCAACGTAAGTGTTTATTCCTAGTGTTTTCAGGTTTGAATATATTTTTTTATGAAGGGGAATGTCCTGTGTTAAAATTACCAGGTCCGGATTCAATGAAATTATTGCTTCTACGGAAGATGTTGTAAGACCGCCTATGGAAGCGGCATTTTCTGCACCTTTAAGTTCAAGGCCGTCATCCGTAGTTCCGGAAACTGTTCCCCCTGCAAGAAGCCACATTTCTGCAACAGACTTTGACAGGGCAACGACAGTTTTCGGCTTAGTAATATTTCTGCCCTTTGCAAACAAAAGGGATGCAGCAAAAAATATATATGCAGCCTTTAGTATTTTATTTTTCATGAGCCTGCCTTTATTCATTAAATAAGCACAGATATAATTGTTACGGCAATAACTACTGCGGCAAAAAAGATTCCTTCTTTTCCTTTGATTGCAAATTCAATATCAACGTTTTCCATATTTAACTCCTTGCAGGATTACTTCCTATTTAGTTTATAGGTAATATATAAAGTCATTCCTACTATATCAATAGGTTTTTATATAATTTTAAATGATCAAATACAATTTCAATTGCTATACTATAAATAGACGCCTCTCGGCAGAACCAGGCCTGAAAAAAGGCTTCCGCACTTCGTTTGTGCAGATTTTTTTTCATTCCTGAACCTGCCTACGGCGTCTATTTATATAAAATCTATCTATTCAATCATTATTAATAAAAAAATCAATCATAATAAAAAAAATAACTTTTTTGCAACTTTTATAAAAAACCTGTGTCTAATAAAGCAGAACACTAATTAAATGGAGTATGGAAATGGAACTTTCACATGAATTTCTTGTAAACGACAGGGAATATTCTGATTATGATGATTTTAAAAATAACTGTAAAATAAAGACAATTCCGGATTTTAACTTTGCCTACGACATTATTGACCGCTACGCAAAGGATGCTCCGGAAAAACGTGCCTTAGTCTGGATTGACGACAACGGAGAAGAAAAAACTTTTTCTTTCTCTGACATTTCTGCAGAATCAAAAAGAGCTGCATGCTGGCTCAGCAAGCGCGGCATTAAAAAAGGCGATACCGTAATGCTTATTTTACGCCGCCGTTACGAATGGTGGATTTTAATGCCTGCCCTGCACAGAATCGGTGCCATTGTTATTCCTGCAACAGACCAGCTTTTGCAGTCAGACATTGAATACAGAACAAATGCAGCAGACGTTAAAATGATTATTTCCTATGACAATCCCCACATTCAGGCGGAAATTGAAAAGGCCATGCCTAAATCCCCGACTGTAAAAACCCTTGTAACAGTCGGCAAGGAAAAGCGCAATGGCTGGATTTCTTTCCATGAAGAATATGAACCTTTGCCTGCAGAGTTTCCGCGTCCTGCAGGGGATGCTGCAACCCACAACACAGACCCTATGCTTCTTTATTTTACTTCAGGAACTTCAGGCTATCCTAAAATGGTTCTTCAGGATTTTGACTATCCCCTTGGACACATTATTACGGCAAAATACTGGCACGGCGTTCTTGATGACGGCCTGCACCTTTCCATTGCAGAAACAGGATGGGCAAAATCTACATGGGGTAAACTTTACGGCCAGTGGATTTGCGGAACTGCTCTTTTTGTTTACGACATGAACAGCTTTAAGCCTACTAAAATGCTTGAAATGATTGCCAACTACGGCCTTACAACTTTCTGTGCACCGCCGACAGTTTACCGCTTCCTTGTGCGCCAGGACCTTTCAAAGTATGACTTAAGCAAGTGCGTAAGGTTCAGCACTGCAGGAGAGGCCTTAAACGGCGAAGTATTCAACAAGTGGCTTGAATATACAGGAAAGAAAATTTTTGAAGGCTACGGTCAGACTGAATCTACGATTATATGCGGAAACTTTAAGG
>JALELH010000118.1 GCA_022768865.1 Spirochaetia bacterium | reverse complement strand
TTGCTTCCATATTATTTAATTACAATATGGGGATTTTTATTGCAGAAAAAGAACCCAAAAAATTACTTTTAATTTTAGCCATTGTAGTAAATCTTGGCATCCTATTCCTTTTTAAGTATCTTGGATTTTCAATCAAAATAGTAAATGCTTTAATTTCTGAATTGCATTTAAAACCCCTGACAGTTATCAATTTAGTTTTGCCTATAGGCATTTCATTTTATACTTTTCAGGAGATTTCTTATTTAGTTGATGTATATAAAGATAAAAGTCTTGTTCAGAAAAATGTTTTAAATCTAGGTCTTTATATTTCATTTTTTCCTCAGCTGATAGCAGGTCCAATTGTCCGTTATCACGATATTAATAATCAGATTGAAAACAGAAAGGAAACTGTTGCTGACTTTTCAAAGGGACTTGAGCGTTTTATTATCGGGCTTTCTAAAAAGGTAATTCTGGCAAATAATTTTGCTTTGGTATGTGACAATATATATAATTCAGACTTTGCAAGTTATGGAACAGGCATAGCCTGGATTGCGGCAATAGCTTATGCACTTCAGATTTACTATGATTTTTCAGGTTATTCTGATATGGCTATTGGTATTGCAAGACTTTTTGGATTCAGTCTGCTTGAAAACTTTAATTATCCTTATGCTGCTTCTTCCATAACAGATTTCTGGAAACGCTGGCATATTTCCTTAACGAATTTTTTCAGGGATTATGTTTATATTCCCCTTGGCGGAAACAGAAAAGGAAAGTTAAGGACAATTTTAAATAGATTTATGGTTTTCTTCTTAACAGGATTGTGGCATGGTGCCGCTTTTAGTTTTATTTTCTGGGGACTGGCACATGGTTCTGCAATGGTTTTAGAACGTCAGGCAGAAATAGATAAGGCAAAGAATATTTTTGTAAAGTTTTTTTACAGGGTTTTTACTTTGTTTGTAATTATTCTTTTTTGGGTTTTATTCAGAAATGAAACAAAAGATACTGTAAAAATATGGCTTAAAATGTTTGGAGTAAATTACTCTATGTTTACTTCTGGTTTCCATAAGTTTTCTTCGCTGCCATTAATATTTTATGCAGATGCAAAGTTTTTCATTCTTGCTTTTATTGGAATTTTGTTTAGTTTCCCATGGTGGAAGAGAATTACATTTCTAAATAAAGAAAATTGTTTTGTAAAAGCAGTTAAATTCAGCTGCCTTGTTTTAATGCTTGGAATATGTTTTTCTTTCCTTGCAACAAATACATATAATCCATTTATTTATTTCAGGTTTTAATTATGAAAAAAATACAGATTACATTTATTGTTATAGTTCTTTTATGCTTGTTTTTCCCGATTGTAAGGTTTCATTCAAAAATGACAGTTTCAGCAGTTGAAAACAGGAATCTGGCTGCTAAGCCTGTCCTTATAAAAGACGGAGACTTAAATACAAACATTTTTCCGGAAGCTGATTTGTATCTGCAGGACCATTTTGGCGGCAGGGAACGTTTAGTAAATATTGCAAACTTTATTGACTATAATATTTTCCACAAAATGCATATGAATGATAGGGCACTGGAAGGAAAAGACGGATGGTTTTTTTATAAAGAAGATGGAAATAATCTTTTAGACTTTCAGAAAAGTAATCTCTTAAATGAAGAGCAACTTACAAATTTAAAAAACAATATTGCAGATGCTGCAAGATGGTGCGATGAAAACGGAATAAAATATGTATTCGTAATAGGTCCAAACAAGCATAGTGTTTATTCAGAAAAATATCCTTTTAAACGCCCTGATGGCATTACACGTGCAGATCAGATTTCAAAAATATTTTCAGAATTAAAACTTCCTTATGTCTATTCAAGAGATAAATTGATTTCTAAAAAGTCTGAAAATGATGTTCCTCTGTATTATGAAACTGATACTCACTGGAATTCCTTAGGTGCCTATTATTGTTTTGAAGATATTTTTACGGAAATAAAAAAACTTTTTTCTGATGTTGATTTTCCGGAAATTGAATATGAAAGAAATGTTTCCTATAGTGAAACTGCCGGGGATATTCTTCCGATGCTAGGAATAAAAAAGTCAAAATCCACACAGATTTCTTTAACTCCTAAAGGAAAAGCCGAATCTGATTATTTTGAATATATAAAAAATGAAGGTACCAATGGTGTTGTTACAATAGGAAAAAATCAAAACCTTCCTAAAGTCATTCTTTTCAGGGATTCTTTTACAAGTGCGTTGACGCCTTTCTTGTCTCCTTTATTTTCTAAGGCAGAATATAACTGGAAGCAATTCAGGGAATCTGATAAAGAATATGTTTTGCAGAATAAACCTGATTTAATTATTTTTGAATCTGTGGAAAGGTATTCTGCATCGATTATTGCGAAATAAATAAATTAGACAGCCTGAATTGGCTGCCTTTTTTATTTATTATTTTTTATTCATTTTATCCATGTATTCTTTTTTAAGGATATCAATGGTTTTTCCGCCAATGCCGATGTTCTTATCTGGCAGTTCCTTTATTGTGGTCATGAAAAATTCTGATGGGATTTTCATGATTTCCGATGCTGTATCAGTAAGTTTCCTGATTAACAGTTCTTTCTGTTCGTCTGTTAAAGTTCCGCCTTCTATTGTAATAAATGGCATGGTTTTCTCCTTTATTAATTGTTTTTAGTATATCATTTCATCTGATCATTTATGCTTTTTCAGGAACCTGCTTAGAAGGACTTTTGTGCCGCCACGTTCTTTTTTTATGTCTTTCTTAATGTAGTTTTCTATGCTGTTTTTATTTCCTGCAACAAGAATGTAGCAGTCCTTTGTAAAGACAAAGTCCGGTCCGCTGATTGTAATGAATTCAGTCTGACCCGGGTTGCGGCATGCAATTACGTTTAGGCCGTATTGATTTCTTATGCCGCTTTCTAAAAGTGTCTTGCCTTCAAGTTCGTCAAGGATTTCAACTTCTGCAATTACAAAATCAGAAGAAAGCTGAAAATAACTGCATAGCTGTCTGGAAATTAAAAGGGGTGTAATTCTTCTTGCGGCTTCCATTGCAGGATACACAATCTGGGTTGCGCCTGCTATCTGCAAAAGTTCGCCGTGGGTGTCTGACTTTGCCTGCACGATAATGTTTTTTATTCCCATCTGCTTAAGGTAATGGGTTGTAAGGATTGCCGGTTCAAGCTTGTCGTCAAAGTCTACGATGGCCGTATCAATATAAGGCGGTATTATTTTTACAAAGACTTCCTTGTTTATTACATCGGAAATATAGGATGCCTTTGCCTTGCCTTTATACTTTTCTATTTTTTCTGCATCCTTATCTACGATGATGATTTCAGAGCCTACTTCTGAAAGTTCATCAAGCATTCTGATTCCAAAAAATCCAAGACCTATAATTGCTACCTGTAACATAAGTTTACCTCATCCTATTAAAACTGATTCTTCCGGATATATAAAGTCGTTGTCTTCTGCTTCGTATATTCCGGATTTTATGGACATGGCGTATATTCCCGTGCGCCCGATATACATCGTAATTATTATAATGATTTTGCCTGCAAAACTTAAACTTCCTGTAATTCCGCGTGTAAGGCCTGCTGTTGCTAGGGAAGAAGTGCATTCGTAAATAATGTCCATTATGGAAAATGCACCTGACGCAATTGAAAGTTTTTCAACGTGGGCAAGGCAGATTGCGGAAATTATTAAAATCATTATGCTTCTTGAAACAATGGTTACGGATTTGTTTATTATGGAAGAAGGTATCCTTCTTTTGCCGAACCGGACGGTGTTGCGCTGTTCGTTGCCGTCTAAAAGATAAAGAAGCACAATAAAGGCTGTAGTTGTCTTTACACCGCCTGCAATGGAACCAGGCGAGCCTCCTATGAACATAAGCACAAGGTGGAATAAAGAAACTGCCGGAGAAAACTGTTTTTGAGGCAGTGTTTCAAAACCTGCCGTTCTTAAAGTTACGGATTCAAACAGTGCATTTAAAATCCTTTTGCTTAAAGGATATTCCATTAATGGTGTTTTCCAGAATGAAAGCAGGTTTAGGCCAAATCCAAGTAAAATTAATGCGGCTGTAAAAAACAAAACGATTTTTGTATGTAGAGAAAGATAAAAATTCTTTCCTTTTTTTGCAGCATTTATTTTCTGTTCAATGTTTGTAAAGACAATGAATCCTATTCCCCCTGTAATAATCAGAATCATTATAATAGAAAGAACATAGTAATTTTCGTTAAAGCCCTGCAGCGAATCATTAAATGGCGAAAATCCTGCATTGCAGAAAGCTGAGATTGAAAGAAAAAAAGAATCAAAGATAAAGTTTTTGTCTCCTGCTTTATAAAGTCCCGGCATTAAAAATACAAATCCCATAAACTGTATTACAAGGGTAAAGAAGAAAATCTTTGCAAGGATGTTTTTGGGATTGTATTCAACATCGTCTATGTAAAAGTCCTTAACTAAAGTTCTGTTGGCTGCAGAAATCTTTTTTGAAGACAGGGTCATTAAAAAGGAAATGTAAGTTAAGATACCAAGTCCGCCAGCTTCAATAAGCAGAAGCAGGAATATTAATCCTGTGCGGCTGTAAACTTCCATATCCAGAGTGGAAAGTCCTGTAACGCAGACGGCAGATACAGACGTAAAAAGGGCATCTATATAGTTTACCTTTACATTTGCCTTATAGGAAAAGGGCATGGAAAGCAAAAGAGACCCCAGTGCTGCTATTATTATAAAATATAAAAAGAGCCTTGATTTTGATCCGGAAAGTTTTATGTGCATTTTTACAGTATAAACTATTGCATATTATTTTCTATATGCGGGCAACGAATTGACGCGGACATTATATATAATGGAAGTTTGTTGTTTTTTTCTATATACTAGGAACCATGACAGAATTATTAGCTCCTGCGGGAAATATTGAAGCCCTTGATGCGGCTATTGGTGAAGGTGCAGATGCAGTTTACATGGGACTTAAAAGTTTTAATGCCAGATTAAGATCTTCCAATTTTGCATGGAATCAGTTTGAAGCAGCTGTTCAGAGTGTTCACCGTCTTGGTAAAAAAATTTATGTTACGGTAAACACAGTAAGCGAAGAACATGAAACAGAACGTCTTTATCGTTTTTTAAATTATTTAAATAAAATCGGACCGGATGGACTTATTGTTCAGGATTTTGGTGTTGTGCGCATGTGCCAGGAATTCTGTCCGGATCTTGAACTGCATGCTTCAACACAGATGAATGTTGAATCTGCTGCCGCTGCAAATCTTTTAAGCAAGGAAGGACTTAAGCGTGTTGTTGTTGCCCGCGAACTTGGCCTGGAAGAAATTAAGCAGATAAAGTCTAAAACCAACGCAGAAATTGAAATGTTTGTTCATGGCGCACTTTGCGTAAGTGAAAGCGGCCTTTGTCTTTTTTCAAGTTTCCTTGGCGGAAAATCTGCTAACCGCGGTATGTGCACACAGGCCTGCCGCCGTCTTTACAATGCAGAAATCCCGGGAAGCCTTTCTACAGGTTATTATTTTTCCCCGTGTGATCTTGAACTTATTGGTCAGGTTCCGGAACTTATGCAGGCCGGCGTAGACAGTTTTAAAATAGAAGGCCGCATGAAAAGTGCCGAATATGTAGGTGCCGTTACTGCCGCTTACCGTTATGTAATGGACCACTGGGAACAGGATAAAAAAGGTGCCATTGCAGAAGGCCGCAGAATCCTTTCAACTGATTTTGCAAGAAGCAAGACTGACTACTGGTATGGTTTTAAGTCTGTAGAAGAAGGAGTAGAAGAAGCCGGTGCAAAAATATTAAATCCAAAGCAGTCCGGCGGCACGGGAATATATCTTGGAAAACTTAGTAACTTACGGCCTGCAACGGCAGAAGAAAAAAAGCAGGCTGCAAATATTGCCGCAGAAAGTGAAAAGGCATCTGACATTCAGATGGCCTTAATAACAGGCGGAGACTATGATCCGGACCCGGGAGACAGCATCCGCCTTCATAAGCAGGACGACAGCGGACGTGAAAGCCACAAAGTGCGCGTGCTTACAGTTGACGATAAGAACCAGAGATGGATAGATGTGCCTAACGGTTTTGTAAAGGGAGACAGCGTTTATCTTTTGCAGACAAAGAATATGTCTAAAAGATACAGGAGAATTCTGCCGCCTGATCTTTCTTCATTCAGAAAACAGCCTGGACCGGAAAGACTTCCTGTCCTTGACCTTACTCCCGTTGAAAAAAACGGCTTGGGCTGGTTCCCTGAAGGTCTTTATGTTGGCGTTTCAACTGTTGCAGATGCACATCTTGTAGGACCTTTGCATCCTGTCCGTGTAATTATTGAACTTAATTGCGAAACAACCTATGACCTTCTTGTTAAGGACAAGGCAGATAAACCTGTTTTGCCATATAGCAAAAAGATGGTTATCATTTCTCTTGATCCTTTTGTTCCGGAAGGTTCAGAGCCCCAGCTTGAGGAGACTTTAGGAAAACTTATAGAAAAGGGTTACAGCACATTTATCGTAAATAATCTTGCACATATTAATATCCTTAAAGGAAAGAAAGACGTGCACATGATTGCAGGACAGTATCTTTATACCTTTAATAAATGGGCAGTAAGTTTCCTTGAAAACCAGAATATTATGGCAGTTATTCCCCCTGCTGAAAATTCAGAAAGCAACCTTTGCGAAACTTTTGAAACGGAAAATGAACGTTCAAGGGTTCTTTTAAGCGTATTTGCCTATCCTGTCCTTTTCCGCATGAGGTTTAAGCTTCCGAAGGATTACGACTTTACCTATTTCAGCGACAAAGAGAAAATGGGATTCAAGGTTAATTCAACAGCCGACGGTTCCTTTGTCATGCCTGAAGCACCATTCAGCCTTTTAGACAAAATGGACAGCCTTAAGACAAAAGGATGGAAACGCCAGCTCATTGATTTTTCTAAAACTAAAGTTACAAAAGGAGAAATCAGCGGACTTCTGAATCTGCTTCAAAGTCATGGATATCTGGAAGGTTCTTCCCGCTTTAACTGGAAAGACGGCTTCTATAGTCCGGAAAAAATTGAAGCATATCAGGCTGCCAATGCAAGACGCCAGGCCGAAGAAGAACAGGGCATAAAGGTGCGCCGTCCACGCTATGGCAAATCCGGCAAAGGTAAAAGCGGATTTCCTAAACGCCGTTAGTTAGAACGCTATTACTTCACCTTCTGCTGCTTCCTGATCATTCTGGTTTGCAGCAGAAGCTTCTGCAAGCATTCTTTTTTCCGTTTCTTCTTCTGAAGAACTTTCTTTTTCAGCAGTCTTCTTTAATACGGGCTTAAATTCAATATGCTCTGCAATAATATCGACCCTGCTTGTTTTTCTGCCGTTTTCGTCTGTGCTTATGTTCTGCTTAAGGCGTCCGACAACGCGGATGCCTCTTCCTTTTAGGCACCACTTTTCGCAGGCTTCTGAAAGTTTTCCAAAAGTTGAAATGTCAAAAAAAGAAACATCGTCTACATACTGGCCTTCAGAGTTCTTGTAATAGCGGTTTACTGCAATGGGCACCCTGCAATATGCAGCTCCGTTTTTGCATGTCTTCTTTTCCGGCTGGCGGACAACATTTCCTTCAATAATTACCTGATTCAATGAGTTCATAAAATTTCCTCTCAAAAATAATTTGAAAGCCAGATTGAATCCGCGCGACATTCAAAAATGGCTTACATATAAATTATTTTAAAAAAAAAAAATTTTATGTCACTTTTTTAAAAAGTTTTTAAAAAAAATATACTTTTTTCAAGAATTCCGCTGAAATAGGCTAAAAAAATGCCATAATTGCAGAACGGAACCCTGTTATTTTGGGCGCATTTCATTCTGTAAAGAAGTTCTTTTTCCGTAATCATGCAGCCGCCGCAGTGAATAATCAGTTTATAGTCAGACAGGTTTTCAGGGAATTCTGTTCCGCTTGAAAATTCTATTTTAAGGTTTCTGCCTGTTAATTTTTTTAATGCAGCAGGAATTTTTACTGAACCTATGTCTCCGCACTGCCTTCTATGCGTGCAGCCTTCGCTTATAAGGATTTTGTCTCCGTCTTTAAGTTCCTTTATTTTGCCCGTTGCTTTTACGGCTTCTTCTAAATATCCTTTATAGCGTGCCATTAAAATGGAAAAAGAAGTTAACGGAATATTGCTGCGTAAATTTTCTGATACCTGCTTAAAACACTGACTGTCTGTAATTACAAGGGCAGGGGAAACTTTAAGCATTCCTAAAGTTTCTTTTAATTCTTCAGGCTGAACAGCAATTGCCTTTGCATGAAAATCAAGAAGTTCCCGCAAGACCATTTGCTGTGGAAGGATTATTCTGCCTTTGGGTGCTGCCTGGTCAATTGGACAGACTAAAATTACGATGTCATCTTTTTTTACCAGTCCGGCAAGTATTTTTTTTTGTGGTTTCAGGGATGAATAGAGCCTGATGATTTCCTGAATTGCTTTTTCTTTTATGGATTTGTCTTTTCTGAAAATTACAGCATAAGGAATTTCCCTTTCTTTTATTAGATTTTCAAATTCCTGGTCTAATGATGTTTTCCCTGTGCTTTCGTTTATCAGCAAAAGTGCAATGTCTGTTTTGTTAAGGATTTCTTTTGTTTTTAATATGCGTTTTTTCCCAAGTTCTCCGCTGTCATCGTAGCCGGCCGTGTCTGTTATTACAACAGGTCCAAGGGGTAAAAGTTCCATGCTTTTGCTTACAGGGTCCGTTGTTGTTCCCTTTACGTCAGAAACTATGGAAAGATTCTGGTTTAGTATTTCATTTGCTAAAGTTGACTTTCCGGCATTGCGGCTTCCGAAAATTGAAATATGAATTCTTTCTGAACTTGATGTATTCATCTTAAAGCCTTGGATTTAAAACCTGAAATCCCTGTTGTCTGTTGTTTTAATTTCTTCAATATGGGCTGAACATATTTCCCTTGTTTTCTGGTGCGGAATGTTTTTTAGTTCCTGTTCAATCAGTTTTTCTCCGGCGACCTTTGTTTCTTCTGCTGCATAGTCTGTAAGATATTCCTGCAATGTCATAAGTGCATTGGGGTGGCAGCAGTTTTGAATTTGTCCTGTTTTGCAAAGAGACATGAATCTGTCTCCTGTTCTTCCGGCTCTGTAACATGCCGTGCAGAAAGAAGGAATGTGCTTTTCCTTTATAAGCCAGCCGATTACTTCGTCCAGGGTTCTTGTGTCGCTTACGTCAAACTGTTCTGAATCATGGGGACGTTCTTTTTCTGTATATCCGCCTACACTTGTTCTTGAGCCGCCGCTTATCTGGCTGATTCCTGCCTTTAATGCACGGCGTCTTGTTTCTTCATTTTCCCTTGTGCTTATAATCATGCCGGTGTATGGAACGGCAATTCTTATGCAGGCAATTATTTTTAAAAAGGTTTCATTGCTTATGCCGTTGTCAAAAACATCCGGGTTTATATCATCTGCTTTTTTTACGCGTGGAACAGAAATTGTATGAGGTCCGACTCCGTGAACTGCTTCCAGATGTTCTGCGTGCATTAATAGTCCTGCAAATTCATAGCGGTATTTATCCAGCCCGAATAGAACCCCAAGACCTACATCGTCTATGCCGGCTTCCATAGCCCTGTCGTGGGCTTCCGTGTGCCAGTTGTAATCGTGTTTTGGTCCTGTAGGATGAAGTTTTTCGTAACTTTCTTTATGGTAAGTTTCCTGAAATAAAATGTAAGTTCCTATGCCGGCGTCTTTCAGCATTTTATATTCTTCTACTGTTGTGGCGGCAATGTTTACGTTTGCTCTTCTTATGGAACCGTTTTTGTGCTTTACGCTGTAAATCGTCTTCAGGCTTTCAAGAATGTATTCAATGGGATTGTTTACAGGATCTTCCCCTGCTTCTATGGCAAGGCGCTTGTGTCCCATGTCCTGCAGTGCCTTTACTTCTTCTGCAATTTCTTTTTGCGTAAGTTTTTTTCTTGCAATGTTTTTATTTTTCAGGTGATAGGGACAGTAAAGGCATCCGTTTATGCAATAGTTTGAAAGATACAGTGGAGCAAAAAGGACAATTCTATTGCCGTAAAAAGTCTTTTTTATTTCTTCTGCAAGCATAAAAATCTTTTTATTGATTTCTGCATCTTCACAAGCCAAAAGAACAGATGCTTCTTTGTGGGTAAGTCCGTTGCAGTGCCAGCCTTTCTCTGTTTTTACAGGCCTGGCTTTTTCTAAAAGAGAATTTATAAAGTCAATATTATTTTTGTTTTCGTCTGCAAATTTTAAGCTTTTAAGAATTTCTTCATGACTGATGAATTCTTCTGCGTGCATTGATTGTGGATTATACATGTTTTTCATTATAGTGCATCACCTCTGTCTGTTACTACTTCATAGCCTGTGGATTTCATCTGTGCTTTTAGTTCTTTAAGGTTTTCGGCTGCCTGAGTTCCGCTGTCTGCTTTTTTATTATAAAGATTATAGTTTTTCCTATATTCAATTGATGTAAGGTTTGGCATTATAACGTTAGCTCCTGCCTTTATGCCAAGTTCAATTCCTTTGGTGCTTATGGTAGCAAGGGCTGTTGTTGCAGGCAAAAGAATTTTAGGGCAGGCAAGGCGCACAAGGCTCAGGCATAAAAGTGTTTCCTTTAATTTTCCTGCTTTAAAGTTTTTAAACTCTGTGTCAGTGTGGGGAATAAATGGACCGAGTCCGCACATTTGTGGTTTAAACTGCTGTATAAAAAACAAGTCTGCTGCCAGGTTTTCTGCACTTTGAAAAGGTGAACCTACCATAAAGCCAGCTCCGGTTTGAAAACCAATCTGGTATAGATTTTTAAGACAGTTCATTCTGTTTGTAAAAGACATTTCTTCCGGGTGCAGTTTTTTATAGTGTTCTTCTGTTGCTGTTTCATGGCGCAAAAGATAACGGTCTGCACCGGCATTTTTTAATTTATGATAACTTGAAAAAGTCCGTTCACCAAGAGAAAGCGTTACAGCACAGCCGGAAAATTCTTTTTTAATTTCTTCTATTAATTTGCATAAAATGTCATCTGTAAAAAATAAATCTTCTCCGCCCTGTAAAACAAAAGTCCTGAAACCCAGTTTATAGCCTTTGGCGCAGCATTGAATGATTTCTTCTTCTGAAAGCCTGTAGCGGACGGCATTTTTATTTGCACATCTTATACCGCAATAACGGCAGTTGTTTTTGCAATGGCTTGAAATTTCAATTAAACCGCGGATAAAGATTTTATTTCCATAATATTTTTTTCTGACTTCATCTGCTTTTTTTGCAGCGTATTCAAGATGTTTTTCTTCTGCATTTAAAATTATAAATTCATATTCTTCAACAGAAAGATTCTGAGATGCACAAAGCTTATCAATTAATTGAAATGTATCCACATCCTTATTTTAGCAGAATTAATTATGATGACAATATAAAAATTATCGGCTGAATATAGAAAATAAATCCTTAATTGTGGTAAAATGTCGCCATTGGTTTTTGTTTTTTAGATTGAAACATAATAATCTGGAGATATTAAAATGGCAGAAAAAGCACACGGAACACATACTGATGATAATCATAAAGCACTCTGGTCAGGACGTTTTGCAGAAGGACCGGATGCAGCAGCCGTTGAATTTGAAACTTCAATTTTTGTAGATGAGCGCATGGCTCTGGATGATATTCACGGTTCTATGGCACATGCAGAAATGCTTGGCGCAAGCGGAATCATTACAAAAAAAGAAAGTGCAGAAATTATAAAAGGCCTTAAGTCAATTGAAAGTGATTTGGAATCCGGAAAGTTAAAAATTGACTATAGTGCAGAAGACATTCATTCTTTTGTAGAAGCTACTTTAACAGACAGAATCGGTGAACCTGGAAAGAAACTTCATACAGGAAGAAGCCGCAATGATCAAATTGCCTTAGATGAACGTCTTTATTTAAGAAGAATAATTCCATGCCTTCAGAATGAAATTATTACCCTGATTGAAACTTTAGCATCTATAGCAGATGAAAATAAAAAGTCTCTGCTTACCGGCTATACTCACATGCAGCATGCACAGCCTGGAACACTGGCTCAGCATCTTATGGCATGGGCAACAATGCTTAAGCGTGACTGGCTTCGTCTTGAAGATTCACTTAAACGTGTAAACCTTTCTCCTTTGGGGGCAGGTGCACTTCAGGGCAGCACACTTCCTTTGAATCGTGAAATGGTTGCAAAAAAACTTGGCTTTGAAGGTGTTACGGAAAATTCTCTGGACACTTCTGCCGACCGTGACTATTGCATTGAATTTACATCTGACTTTGCAATTCTGCAGAGTCACTTAAGCCGCATGTGCGAAGAGATTGTCTTATGGTCCACAACGGAATTTGCTTTTATTGAACTTAGCGAAAAGTGGTCTACAGGTTCTTCAATTATGCCGCAGAAGAAAAATCCTGACTTTGCTGAACTTATACGCGGAAGGACAGGAAAGGTTTACGGAGATTTATTCAATCTTTTGACAATGGTAAAAGGACTTCCCCTTGCTTACGACCGCGACATGCAGGAAGACAAGGCACCCTTATTTGAAGCCCTTGATACTGTGGAAGGAAACATTAAGGTTTTTACTGCAATGATTTCTTCTGCAAAGTGGAATAAAGAAAAAATGGCAGCTTCATGTGAAGGCGGCTTTGCCAATGCAACTGACCTTGCTGAATACCTTGTGCGCAAGGGAATGCCTTTCAGGACTGCACATACAGTTTCTGCAACAGCTGTAAGAAAAGCAATTGATGCAGGCCTTACAAGGATTGAAGATTTGTGCATGGAAGAATTCCAGCAGTGTTCAAAACTTATAGAAGAAGATGTTTATGAATGTCTTTCACCTGTTGCCTGTGTTGAACACCGCCAGACAACTGGTGCACCGTCTTCTAAAACAGTGGCTGTTCAAATCCGAAACATGAAGTCCTTCTGTAAAAAAAGTAAGAAATAAAATCGGTTGTATTTCTTGAAACTTATTTTGTAAATTGAGGCTGAATTTTCAGTCTTAATAAATAGGAGTAAAACAATGAAAAAAATTATGGCTGTCCTTTGCGGACTTTTAGCATGCCTTTCAATGGCATCTGCTGCAAAAAAATCAAACAAGTTTGTTCTTGGTCTTGATGATTCTTTCCCGCCAATGGGTTACCGCGATGCAGACAATAGCATCGTAGGTTACGATATTGACCTTGCTAAAGAAGTAACAAAGCGTCTTGGCCTTGAACTTGTATGCCAGCCAATCGACTGGTCTGCAAAAGAAATGGAACTTAAGACAGGAAAGATTGACTGCATCTGGAACGGATTTACAATGACAGATGAACGCCAGAAGAAAATGGCTTTTACAGCACCTTATCTTGAAAATGCACAGGTTGTAGTTGTTCGTGCAGACAGCGGATATAAAACACTTACAGACCTTAAGGGAAAGAAAATTGGTGTTCAGGCAGGTTCTTCTGCACAGGACGCAATGGATGCTGCAACAGAATTTAAAGCATCCCTTAAAGAAGTTGTAGAATTCCAGGAAAACGTAACAGCACTCAATGACCTTGAAATCAAGAGCATTGACGGTGTTGTAATGGATCTTATTGTTGCCAACTACAGCATTCAGCAGGGAAAGAAAGATTTTGTTGTTCTTGAAGAAACACTTTCTCCTGAAAAATACGGAATTGCTTTCAGCAAGAAGAATAAGAAACTTCGCGACAGTGTTCAGAAAACACTTGAAGATATGGCAAAGGACGGAACACTTGCTGAAATTACAGTTAAGTGGTTTGGAACTGACATTTCAAAAATCGGCAAGTAATTTTTGCTGATTTAGAAGTTGGATTATATCTCCGCTGTATTTTTTTACGGCGGAGAATTAATTATATTTTCAGCCTTTATTTTATGATTGAATTTCTTTCAGAATATATAGCAGATTTAAATTTGAACAAACTTATTCCTGCAATGCTAAAAAGCACGGGAATTACTCTTGAAGTTTTTGTTCTTGTATTGATTTTTTCAATTCCCCTTGCATTGCTGATTTGTTTTGGCAAAATGTCCCGCATTAAGCTGATTGCAGAAGTTACTAAATTTTTTCTTCTTGTAATCCGTGGAACTCCCCTTATGCTGCAGCTTATTTTTGTTTACTTTGCACCGCAGATGATTTTTGAAATCGGCTTTGATCGTTTTACGGCGGGAATAATTGCCATGGTAATTAATTATGCAGCATATTTTGCAGAAATTTATCGTGGTGGAATTCAGTCCATTTCCAATGGGCAATATGAGGCAAGCAAAGTTTTAGGTTTTACAAAAAAGCAGACTTTTTACCGCATTGTAATGCCTCAGGTAATTAAGAAAATAATTCCCCCTATGGGAAACGAAGTTATAACTCTTGTAAAGGATACGGCACTGATTCAGGTTCTTGGCGTTGCAGAACTTTTCCATGTTGCAAAAACACAAAGCGGTGCCCTTGTAAGCGTAATGCCTCTTTTTATTGCAGGTGTTTTTTACTTTATCATGAACTGGGCTGTTTCTAAAGCCTTTGATATTATGGAGAAAAAACTTGACTACTACAAACAATGAAATCATAAAAGTTGAGCATCTTAAGAAATCTTTCGGTGACTTTGAAGTCCTGAAAGATATTTCCTTTTCTCTTCATCAGGGCGAAGTCCTTGGCATAATCGGACCAAGCGGAAGCGGAAAATCCACATTGCTAAGATGTATATGTCAGCTGGAAACCGTAACAGACGGAACTGTGAAAATCTGCGGAAGAGACCTTGTTCAGAACGGAATCTATGCGGACAAAAATACAATGCGCCTTATCGGCCTTGATATTGGTCTTGTATTTCAGAACTTTAATCTTTTCCCGCATTTTTCAGTTTTAAGGAATATAACGGAAGCCCAGAGAATTGTTCTTGGTAAATCTAAAGAAGAATCAGAACATGTAGCCATGGAACTTCTAAAAAAAATGGGACTTGAATCAAAAGCAAATAACTATCCGTGTGAACTTTCCGGCGGCCAGCAGCAGCGTGTTTCTATTGCCCGTGCCCTTGCCTTAAAGCCGCAGGTTTTGTTTTTTGATGAACCTACTTCTGCCCTGGATCCTGAACTTACGGGTGAAATTCTTGCTGTTATCCGTGACCTTGCAAAAGAAAAAATGACCATGGTAATTGTTACTCATGAAATGTCTTTTGCCCGTGATACAAGCGATCAGCTTATTTTTATGGATGGCGGTGTAATTGTTGAACAGGGAAATCCGGCACAGTTAATTAATAATCCAAAGGAAGAAAGAACAATTCAATTCCTTAAGCGGTTTAACGATAAATAAATTAGGAGCGTAATATGGCTAATATTTTTTCTTTTCCTGGTGCAGGCAAAAAAAATGAAGGTAATTCAGAAGAAAAGGCAACAACTTTTGAATATGAAAAACTTGTAGGCAAAATCTGTCATTCAAAGGAATTCTGTAAAACCGGAATGATTCTTGCCGTAAAAAAAGATGCAAAAGACAGAATCCAGTATCTTGTTTCGGATGTTGATGCAGGCCTTGGATTAATAAGCGACAAGGATCTTTTAGAAAAGTGGGATATTGACGACTAGTTACTTCCGAAAATTACAATAAACCTTTATTGTCAACGATATATATTTATCTAAACGAAGACGTTTTATACACAGTCGGGATTTTAAATTCTGTTAAGGTATAAAACGTCTTTTTTTTAATTTGAAAACGGGGGTTACTGTTATGTGTGGTTTTGTCGGAGCCTTTGATCTTGCAAGCGGAAGTAAACCGATAGATGAAGGACTTAAGGAACAGCTTCGTTCCCAGGTTCTTGAAATGTCAAAAAAAATTCGTCATCGCGGTCCGGACTGGAGCGGTGTTTATACTGGAAATAATGCAATCCTTTCTCATGAGCGCCTTGCCATTGTTGATCCTTTTAGCGGCAAGCAGCCTTTGGTAAGTGATGATGGAAAAATAATCCTTGCAGTCAATGGTGAAATTTATAATCATAAAGAAATCCGTGAACATTTTGCAGGAAAATATAATTTTAAAACCATGAGTGACTGTGAAGTCATTCTTCCCCTTTATAAAGAAAAGGGTGTAAATTTTCTTGAAGACTTGAGCGGTATTTTTGCATTTGCCCTTTATGATTCTGAAAAGGATGTTTATCTTATCGGACGTGATGAAATCGGCGTAATTCCTTTGTATCAGGGCTGGGATAAAAACGGACGCTATTATGTAGCTTCTGAACTTAAGGCCCTTGAAGGTCATTGCACGACAATAGAAGAATTTCCAAACGGATGTTATTACTATTCAAAAGATGAAAAACCCGTACGCTGGTATAAACGTGACTGGGAAAACTTTTCTGCCGTAGAAAAAGCACCTTGTGCAACTGATGAAAAAGGAAATGTTGTAAATCCAACAATTATAAATAAAGTTCGTGACGGCCTTGAAAATGCCGTAAAGGCTCAGCTTATGTCTGATGTTCCTTATGGTGTGCTTCTTTCAGGCGGACTTGATTCAACAGTAATTGCCGCCATTACTCAGAAGTTTGCAAAAAAGCGTGTTGAAACAGGTTCTTTAAAAGATGCCTGGTGGCCGCAGCTTCATAGTTTTGCCGTTGGTCTGGAAGGTTCTCCGGATCTGGTTGCAGCAAAAAAAGCAGCTGATTTTATTGGAACCGTTCACCATGAAATTCACTTTACAATTCAGGAAGCACTTGATGCCCTTGAAGATGTAATCTATCACATTGAAACTTACGATATTACGACTGTCCGCGCTTCAACTCCAATGTATCTTCTTGCACGTGCAATTAAGGCAATGGGAATAAAGATGGTTCTTTCCGGTGAAGGCAGTGATGAACTTTTTGGCGGCTATCTTTACTTTCATAAAGCACCTAATGCAAAAGAATTTCATGAAGAACTTGTGCGTAAAATGAGCAAGCTTCATCTTTATGATTGTCTTAGGGCAAACAAGTCTTTAATGGCATGGGGAATTGAAGGCCGTGTTCCTTTCCTTCACAAAGAATTTATTGATATTGCAATGGGACTTAATCCTCTTGATAAAATGAACATTAAACTTCCGGACGGCAAGCAGAGAATTGAAAAATGGATTTTAAGAAAAGCCTTTGAAGATATTCTTCCGCCGGATATTTGCTGGAGACAAAAGGAACAGTTCAGTGACGGTGTAGGCTACAGCTGGATTGATACTTTAAAAGAAATGACAAATGCAAAAATCAGTGATGCTGAATTTGCACAGCGTGAAAAAAGATTCCCTGTAAACACGCCTTCAACAAAAGAAGAATATTATTACCGTGAAATCTATGAAAAACTTTTTCCTAGCCCGACAGCAGCTTTGTGTCCTCCTCATGAAGCTGGTGTTGCCTGTTCTACTGCAAAGGCACTTGAATGGGATGAAGCATGGAAAAATGCCAATGAACCAAGCGGCCGTGCCATTGCCGCAGTTCATGAAAAGGCATATTAAGATTTCATAAGTTTTACAAAGTCCTGTATTTTGCTACAGGGCTTTTTTGTTTTATTTTCAAAAGACTTCATAAAGCCATGGATGGCGCATGTAAGGTATGCAATTAAAGTATTGAGAGTTTTATCAATTCTGTTTTTTACAATAATAAGATTTTAATTCCTAATAGTATGTAGGGAAAACAAAGACGTTTTATAAGAGGGCGGACTGTCTGTTTATGACCGTGCCGTATTCTTGTAAAACGTCTTTTTTATTTTTGAGTAAGGGGTTACATATGAAAACACTTTATGAGCCGCAATTTGAACACGACGCCTGTGGTATCGGTGCTGTTGTAAATATTGATGGCAGACAGACTCACAAAATAGTTGATAATGCTTTATCTATCGTAGAAAAACTTGAACACCGTGCAGGTAAAGATGCCACCGGAGAAACTGGCGACGGTGTAGGAATCCTTGTGCAGATTGCCCATAAGTTTTTCAAGAAAGAAGCAGAAAAAATCGGAATAAAACTTGGAGAAGAACGTGACTACGGTATCGGTATGTTCTTCTTTCCTCAGGATAAATTTATCAGGGCTCAGGCTAAAAAAATGCTTGAAACCCTTTGCGAAAAAGAAGGCTTGAAATTCCTTGGCTGGCGTCAGGTTCCTGTACGTCAGGAAGTTCTTGGAAAAACAGCACGGGATTGCATGCCGTCAATATGGCAGTGTTTTATTGAACGTCCATCAGATGTAGAAAAAGGTCTTCCTTTTGACCGTATGCTTTACATTGTGCGCCGCCAGTTTGAACACACTAGTTTTGATACTTACGTTTGTTCCATGAGCAGCAGGACAATTGTTTACAAAGGCATGTTCCTTGTTAAGCAGCTTAGGACTTTCTATGATGACCTTCAGTCTGATGAATACATTTCTTCCCTTGCTTTAGTTCATTCCCGCTTTTCTACAAATACACAGCCTTCATGGAAACGTGCACATCCAAACAGATTTATTGCACATAATGGAGAAATAAATACAATCCGCGGTAACGCAGACAGAATGCTTGCCCGTGAAGAAACAATTTTGTCTCCTGTTTTCAGTGAAGAAAAAGTCCGTGAAATTCTTCCTGCCGTAGACACAACAGGTTCTGATTCTGCAATGCTCGATAATACTCTGGAATTCCTTGTAATGAACGGAATGCCTTTACCCCTTGCAGTAATGATTTGTATTCCTGAACCTTGGAAGCATGACGAAAGCATGGATCCGCACAAAAAAGATTTCTATCACTACTGGGCTACCATGATGGAACCTTGGGATGGTCCTGCTGCAATTCTGTTCAGTGATGGCAATATTGTAGGTGCAACCCTTGACCGCAATGGCCTTCGCCCGAGCCGCTATTATATTACAAAAGACAATGAACTTATTCTTTCTTCTGAAGTCGGTGTCCTTGATATTCCTGAAAGCAAAATAGTAAAGAAAAGCCGCCTTATGCCTGGACGCATTCTTCTTGTTGATACAAAGCAGAAGAAAATCATCAGCGACTTTGATGCTAAAAAAGAATACACGGATCTTTACCCTTATGGTGAATGGCTCAGCATGAATCTGAAACATCTTGCTGATCTTAAGATTCCAAATAAAAAAATTCCTGTATATACTCAGGAAGAACGCGACATTATGTATCGTGCATTCGGATGGAATTATGAAGACGTAAACGAAATGATTCTTCCTCTTGCACAGAATGGAGTTGAACCAACAGGGGCCATGGGTGTTGATACTCCACTTGCCGTTATGAGTGACAAGCATCCGTCTTTGTTCAGTTACTTCAAGCAGCTTTTTGCACAGGTTACAAATCCTCCAATTGACAGCCTGCGTGAAAAAATCGTTACGGATACAACGGTCTATGTAGGCAGCGACGGAAACCTTCTTGAACCAAAACCAAAGAATTGTACTGTTCTTGAAATCAATAACCCGATTTTAACTGGAACAGACATGATGAAAATTAAGGCATTAAATCTTCCTGGACTTAAGACAGCCGTAGTTTCACTTTTGTATTATAAAAACACTTCCCTTAAAGAAGCTCTGGACAATCTTTTTGTTACCATTGACCGTGAGTACAGAAACGGAAGCAACATTATAGTTTTAAGCGACAGGGGCGTTGATGCAAACCATGTTGCAATTCCTTCTTTGCTTGCCGTAAGTTCCGTAGAACAATACCTTGTCCGCACAAGAAAACGCACGGCAATTTCTATTATTCTTGAATCTGCTGAAGTCCGCAATGTTCATCAGAGTGCAATGATTTTAGGCTATGGTGCCCGGGCCATAAATCCATATCTTGCCCATGAAGCAATTGCAGAACTTATTGACCAGAAACTTCTTGATAAGGATTATCACACTGCAATTGATGATTACAACAAGGGTATTATAAACGGCATCGTAAAAATTGCTGCAAAGATGGGAATCAGCACAATTCAGTCTTATCAGTCTGCACAGATTTTTGAAGCTGTAGGTATAGCAAAAGATGTAATAGATCTTTATTTTACCAATACAGTTTCACGTGTCGGTGGAATCGGCTTAAAGGAAATTGCAGAAGACGTAAACTTCCATCATAACAAGGCCTTTGATCCTCTTGGACTTACAGTAAATACTCACCTTGACTCTGTCGGTGTTCATAAGTTCCGCCGTGGCCCGACCTGTGAAGATCACTTGTATTCTCCTGAAATCATTGTTTCACTTCAGGAAGCAACAAGAACAGGCAGTTACGAAAAGTTCAAGGAATATACTTCTCTTGTAGATGACAATGCACATCCTCATACTTCGCGTGCAATGCTGAAATTCAATTTTGAAAATGCTGCAGAGATTCCTATTGATGATGTTGAAAGCGTTGAAGAAATTGTCCGCAGATTTAAAACCGGTGCCATGTCTTATGGTTCAATTTCTCAGGAAGCCCATGAATGTATGGCTCTTGCAATGAATCATCTTCATGGAAAATCAAATTCCGGCGAAGGCGGAGAAAGACCTGAACGTCTTGGAACAGACAAAAACTCTGCAATCAAGCAGGTTGCTTCAGGACGTTTCGGCGTTACGGAAGAATATCTTTTAAGTGCAAAGGAAATTCAGATTAAAATGGCACAGGGAGCAAAGCCTGGAGAAGGCGGACATCTTCCTGGTAAAAAAGTTTATCCATGGATTGCCAAAACACGCTATGCAACTCCTGGTGTAAGTTTAATTTCACCGCCACCGCATCACGATATTTATTCTATTGAAGATCTTGCACAGCTTATTTACGACCTTAAAAATGCAAACCGTGCTGCACGCATTTCCGTAAAGCTTGTTTCAGAAGCAGGAGTCGGAACCATTGCAGCAGGCGTAGCTAAAGCAGGTGCACAGGTTATTTTGATTTCTGGTCATGACGGTGGAACAGGTGCTGCTCCTTTAAGTTCAATTCATCATGCAGGTTTGCCTTGGGAACTTGGACTTGCAGAAACACATCAGACCCTTATTCAGAACGGACTTAGAAGCCGCGTTGTAATTGAAACAGACGGTAAGCTTATGAGCGGCCGCGATGTTGCAATTGCATGTCTTCTTGGTGCAGAAGAATTCGGTTTTGCAACTGCTCCTCTTATTACTATGGGATGTGCCATGATGCGTGTCTGTAATCTTGATACATGTCCATTTGGCGTTGCAACACAGAACAGTGAACTCAGAAAGCGTTTTACAGGAAAGCCTGAATATGTAGAAAACTTCATGAAGTTTATTGCACAGGAACTTCGTGAAATTATGGCAAAGCTTGGATTCCATAGCGTTGATGAAATGTGCGGTCACACAGAAATGCTTGGAATAAAAGAAAAGGGTGCTTTTGAAAGGGCAAACCTTGTAGACATGAGCCGTATTCTTGCAGGCGGAGACCTGGCTGCTCATTTTGTTCCGGCTGATGTGTTTAACTTTGGCCTTGAAAAAACTATCGATGAAAAGATTCTCCTAAAGGAATTTTCAAAAGTAAAGAAGAACCGCAAAGGCAGTTTTGAAGTAAAGGTAAGTTCAACAGACAGAACAGTTGGAACAATACTCGGTTCAGAAATACAGAAGGAATTCGGCAACAGTCTTGAAGAAGACAGCTTCGTTGTAAATGCAACAGGTGGCGGCGGACAGAGTTTTGGAGCCTTTATTCCAAAGGGACTTACAATGCGTCTTTCAGGAGATGCAAACGATGGTCTTGGAAAAGGCTTAAGCGGCGGAAAAATTGTAGTTAAGTGTCCTGGTGATGCTGCATACAAAGCAGAAGAAAATATTATCGTTGGTAACGTATGCTGTTTTGGTGCAACAAGCGGTAAGGCCTTTATTAACGGTATTGCCGGTGAAAGATTCTGTGTCCGGAATTCCGGTGCTACGGTTGTAGTAGAAGGCTGCGGCGATCACGGTCTTGAATACATGACAGGCGGAACAGCCTTGATTCTTGGCCCAACAGGACGCAACCTTGCAGCAGGTATGTCAGGCGGTATTGCTTATGTTCTTGATGAAAATCATGATCTGTATCAGCGCTTAAACGGAGACCTGGTAACAATGACTGAACTTTCAGAAGTTCACGATATTGAAATTGTTAAGTCCCTTATTCAGAAACATATTGATGAAACTGGAAGTGAAAGAGGCAAGAAAATTCTTGCTGACTGGAACAACAGCATTAAGTACTTTAAGAAAATCATTCCTAATGATTACGCTAAGGTTCTTAAGGAAATTGCAGTAGCAGAAGCTTCTGGAATGAATCATGATGATGCTTTACTTGAAGCCTTTCAAAAGGTTACCGCTTAAAAAGGAATTCAGGTAAAAGGGAGAAACTGAAAATGGGAATGGCTAACGGATTTATAAAATATACAAGAATAGAAAACGACTGGATTGAACCTAAAAACCGTCTTAAGAACTTTAATGAAATGCACGTTTTATTAAATGACGAAGAAAGACGTAAGCAGGCAAGCCGCTGCATGAACTGTGGCGTGCCTATGTGTCAGAGTGCAATTAAACTTGCCGGCATGGTTACAGGGTGTCCTTTGCATAACTTTATTCCGGAATGGAACGATGCACTTTACAAAGGCCAGTATGATATGGCTGCATGGAGGCTTTTAAAGACTTCAAGTTTTCCTGAATTTACAGGACGTGTTTGTCCTGCACTTTGCGAAAAAGCCTGCAACTGCATCAGCATGGAAAAAGATTACAGCAATGGAAAGGATATAAAGGAACCTGTAACAATCCATGATAATGAACTTTACATTATTGAAAAGGCTTTTGAATCGGGCTACATGAAACCTGAAATTCCAAAAGTCAGAAGCGGTAAAAAAATTGCAGTAGTCGGTTCTGGTCCTTCAGGACTGGCTGTTGCAGATTTGCTTAATCGCAGAGGTCATAATGTAACTGTTTTTGAACGTGAAGATCATGCAGGCGGACTTTTGATGTATGGCATTCCAAACATGAAGCTGGACAAAAAGATAATCGACCGCCGCATTGATTTAATGAAGGCAGAAGGCGTTGAATTTATCTGCAATGTCAACATCGGAAAAGATAAGGATTCAAAAGAGCTGCTAAAGGAATTTGATGCCGTTGCATTATGCTGCGGTGCAAAAAAGCCGCGTAAGCTTAATGTTGCAGGTGAAGATTCCATAGGAATTTATCCTGCCGTAGATTTCCTTACAGCCGTTACAAAAGAAGTTGTAAAGGGAAGCAAGCCCTTTGCTTTAGGAGATATGGATCCACGTGGTAAAAACGTAATAATCGTTGGCGGCGGTGATACGGGCAATGACTGTACCGGAACCTGTGCACGTCTTGGTGCTGCAAAAATTACGGCACTGGAAATGATGCCGAAGCCTCCTGTTCAGCGTGCAGAAAACAACCCGTGGCCTCAGTGGCCTAAGGTTTTAAAAACCGATTACGGCCAGATGGAAGTCATTGCAACCCAGGGTGAAGACCCGCGTGTCTATAAAACAACAATAAAGGAAATTTATTCAAAGGCTGGTCATGTAACAGGCATTAAGACTGTTCAGGTTGAATTCAGAAACGTTGACGGCGTAAGAAAATTATGCCAGATAGACGGAACTGAAAAAGAACTTAAGGCAGATTTGATTCTTGTTGCAGCAGGATTCCTTGGTGCAGAAGAATACACGCCAAAAGCTTTTGGAACAGAAATGACCCAGCGCGGAACTGTTGCTGCAGAAGAAGGCAAATACAAAACAAGCGTAGATAAAGTTTTTGCCTGCGGAGACATGAGGCGCGGTCAGTCTCTTGTTGTATGGGCAATTGCAGAAGGACGTGAATGCGCAAGGGAAATTGACAGATATTTAATGGGCTATACAAATCTGTAGATTATTTTGTCGTTGTAAAAATCGGAACTGTATACTTCAATCCGTTCAAAAAATCGGCGGAAAGTGATAATATACAGTCCCGTGAACGACGATGAGGTCGCAAACAAAGTTTCTTTAAGGACATAGGAGATTTTGTCTGCGGCCTTTTTTTTTGAGGATATTATGAAAAACACAAAGTACATTTTCGTTACGGGAGGCGTGGTTTCTGGTCTTGGAAAGGGAATTACTGCTGCAAGTCTTGGACGTCTTTTAAAATCAAGAGGATTAAAAGTTGCATCTCAGAAACTGGATCCATACATCAATGTTGACCCGGGAACAATGAGTCCTTATCAGCATGGCGAAGTATATGTTACTGAAGACGGTGCAGAAACAGATCTTGATCTTGGTCATTATGAACGCTTTATTGATGAAGACCTTAACAAATATTCAAACCTTACATCCGGAAAAGTTTACTGGAATGTTTTAAATAAGGAACGCCGCGGAGAATATCTCGGTGAAACAGTTCAGGTAATTCCTCATATTACAAATGAAATTAAAGAATTTATTTACAATGTAGGAAAGCAGTCTGATGCAGATGTTGTAATTACGGAAGTCGGCGGAACAACAGGCGACATTGAAAGCCAGCCGTTTATTGAAGCAATTCGTCAGGTAGGACTTGAAGTTGGCCATGAAAATGCAATTTACATTCACGTTACCCTTCTTCCGTTTTTAAGCGGTTCTGATGAACATAAAACAAAGCCTACTCAGCACAGCGTAAAAGAACTTCAGGGAATGGGAATAAAACCTGATATTATAGTCCTCCGCTGTGATGAAAAACTTGAACCTTCAATCTTTAAAAAGGTTGCCATGTTCTGCAATGTTTCAGAAGACTGCGTAATAGAAAACCTGACGCTTCCAAGCCTGTATGAAGTTCCTGTAATGTTAAAGGAACAGCACATGAGTGATACCGTCTGCCGTCTCCTTGGAATTACAAGTCCTGAAGCAGATCTTTCAGACTGGAATAAAATGCTTGATAAAATCCACAGCCTTACAAAAAAAGTTACCATCGGCCTTGTTGGAAAATATGTTCAGCTTCATGATGCCTATCTTTCCGTTGCAGAAGCACTTCGCCATGCAGGTTACGGTTTAAGTGCAGAAGTTGAGATCAAATGGATAGATAGCGAAACAATCAATGATTCTACAGTTGTAAACATCCTTTCAAAAGTTGATGGCGTAATTGTTCCGGGTGGTTTTGGAGAACGCGGAATAGAAGGAATGATTCTTACTGCAAATTACTGCCGCAAAAACAATGTGCCTTATCTTGGTATTTGTCTTGGAATGCAGGTTGCCGTAATAAGTTTTGCAAGGTTTGTTGCAGGCTTAAAAAATGCAAACAGCGGAGAATTTGATCCTGAAAATAAATATAAGGTAATTGACTTCCTTCCTGACCAGAACGACAAGGTTGCAAAAGGCGGAACTTTGCGTCTTGGTGCTTACCCGTGCAAAATTAAGGCCGGAACAAAAATGGCAGAATGCTACGGAACTGAAAAAATCAGTGAAAGACACCGCCACCGTTACGAGTTTAATAATGAATTCCGCGATGTTCTTGAAAAAGCAGGCCTTTTAATAAGTGGCACAAGTCCGGATGATTATATAGTAGAAACTGTAGAAATTCCGCAGAATAAGTTCTATGTTGGTGTTCAGTTCCATCCTGAATTCAAGAGCCGGCCTAACAGACCTCATCCTCTATTTACAGGTCTTATTAAAGCAAGCCTGGAGACAAAATAAATGTTGCATGAAGAATGTGGTGTATTCGGCATCTGGGCAGAAAAGAAATCTGATCTGGCAACTAAAGTCTATCACGGACTTTATTCTCTTCAGCACAGAGGTCAGGAATCCTGCGGTATTGTCGTAAACAATGGCGGAGAATTTTCTTCCTGCAAGGATTTAGGTCTTGTTTCTGATGTTTTTACAAAAGAAAGCCTTTCAGCTTTAGGTGAAGGAAATATGGCTTTAGGCCATGTCCGCTATGGAACTACCGGTGCAAATATCCGTGCCAATGTTCAGCCTATAGAAGTTCATCGTTTAAACGGAAACCTTGCCGTTGCCCACAATGGAAACTTGACTAATTCAAGAAAGCTTCGTCAGCAGCTGGAACTTCAGGGATCAATCTTTCATTCTACAAGCGATACGGAAACAATTGCATGCCTTCTTACAAAGGAACGCCTGACCTGTGATGACATAGAAAGTGCCATCAGTTCCACAATGGAAAAAATAGAAGGTGCATATTCTTTAGTAATAATGTCCGGCGAAAAAATGGTTGCAGTCCGTGATCCAAAAGGATACAGGCCTTTGTGCTATGGTAAACTGGATGACGGTGAATATGTAATTGCTTCTGAAACCTGTGCCCTTGATGTTGTAGGTGCAGAATTTGTCCGCGACATTGCCCCTGGTGAAATCCTTTCTTTCAGTTCTGAAGGAATAAAATCAAACAAAACTCATTGCAACAGGGAAAAAAAATCCCTTTGTGTTTTTGAATACATTTATTTTGCACGCCCTGATTCCATAATCGACGGTGTAAGCGTTCACGATTCCCGCGTAAAGGCAGGACGCATTCTTGCAAAAGAACATCCTGTAGAAGCAGACGTTGTAATCGGTGTTCCAGACAGCGGACTTGATGCAGCCTTAGGCTATGCAGAAGAAAGTAAAATTCCTTATGGCATTGGTTTTGTAAAAAACAAATATATAGGAAGAACTTTCATAAACCCAGGGCAGACAGAAAGAACTAATAAAGTTAAAATAAAGCTCAATCCGATTTCTTCAACGGTAAAAGGCAAGCGTGTAATTTTGATTGAAGATTCCATTGTCCGTGGAACAACAAGCGGCCACATTGTTCAGCTGGTCCGGGATTCCGGTGCAACGGAAGTTCATGTGCGGATTTCTTCTCCGCCATTTGTTGCTCCATGTTATTACGGAACAGATGTTCCTGACTGCAAGAACCTTATTGCCTGCAACAACAGCCTTGAAGAAATTGCCAGAATCATCGGTGCAGATTCCCTTGCTTACCTTAGCCTTGAAGGAGCAATGAGTCTTGGTGCAGATGAAGGACTATGCAACTTTTGTTTTAAAAGGATGAATGAGAATAATAATTAGAATATAAAACTTTTAAAGTTTTTGGAGGATAAATTGAAAAATACTGCTTATCTGATTCTAGCCAATGGTCGTGTTTTTGAAGGAACATCTTTTGGTGCAGAAGGGGTTATTACAGGTGAAACAGTTTTTACAACCGGAATGAACGGTTATCTTGAAACTCTTACAGATCCAAGTTATTACGGTCAGATTGTTACGCAGACTTTTCCTCTTATCGGTAACTATGGAGTTATTGAAAAGGATTTTGAAAGTGACAGATGCCATGTGCGCGGTTACATTGCCCGTGATATTTGCCAGCAGCCTTCTAACTTCAGATGTGGCGGAAAACTTGAAGACTGGCTTAAAAAGCAGAATATAATCGGCCTTGCAGGCATTGATACCCGTGCACTTACAAAGGTTCTGCGTGAATCAGGCGTTATGAACGGCATGATTGTAAGCGGCAGCAGTGAAGAAGCAAAGGCAGTCCTTGCTCAGCTTAAAGACGAAAAAGCAAAGGCATCATTATTAGATAAAATCAAGTCCTATACAATAGAAAATGCAGTTGTATCAGTAACAGGCAGCGAAAAAGCAATAGAAGAAGATGCAGAAACAGTATTTAAGGAATCTGCAGAATACAGGTTTGTTCCTGTAAAAAGTGACGGCACAAAAATCTACGACCAGAAAGAAGCAATGAAAAACGGCAAGGGCAAAAAAGTTGTCCTCTGGGATTTTGGTGCAAAGGCAAACATCCGCCGCGAACTTCTGAAGCGTGGTCTTGAAGTAGAAACAGTAAGTGCCAGAATGACTGCGGAAGAAATCCTAAAAAGAAATCCTGACGGAATCATGCTGAGCAACGGACCTGGCGATCCAAAAGAAAACGTGGAAATCATTGCAGAAATAAAAAAGCTTGCAGATGCCAAAGTTCCTATTTTCGGCATTTGTCTTGGCCACCAGCTTCTGGCACTTGCAATGGGTGCAGATACAGAAAAATTAAAGTACGGCCACCGCGGACCAAATCAGCCTGTAAAGCAGCTTTCTACAGGACGTGTTTACATTTCAACACAGAATCATGGCTATGCAGTAAAGAACGACACTTTGCCGTCTGGTGCAGAACTTAGTTTCATAAACACCAACGATAACACCTGCGAAGGCGTAAAATATACTAGTACGCCTGCATTCAGTGTTCAGTTCCATCCGGAAGCATGTGCGGGTCCTCTTGATACAAGTTTCCTTTTTGATGATTTTGTAAAGCTCATAAACGAAAACCGCCGCTAGAGAAGAGTTTAACAGGAGAATAATATGCCACTGAATAAAGATATACATAAAGTAATGGTAATTGGTTCAGGACCAATCATTATCGGACAGGCTGCAGAATTTGACTACGCAGGCAGCCAGGCCTGTAAGGCTTTAAAGGAACAGGGACTTGAAGTTGTTCTTGTAAACTCAAACCCTGCAACATTAATGACTGACCATTCCATGGCAGATCAGATTTACATTGAACCATTAATTCCGGAAACAATTCAGAGAATCATAGAAAAAGAAAAACCGGATTCACTTCTTTCAACATTAGGCGGACAGACAGGCCTTACCCTTTCCATGGAACTTGCCAAATCAGGTTTCTTAAAAAAGCACAACGTGCGTCTTCTTGGTGCAAAGCCGGAAACCATCGACAAGGCAGAAGACCGCCAGATGTTTAAGGATACAATGGAAAGCATCGGCGAACCTTGCATCCCTTCTAAAGTTGTAACAACATACGAAGATGCCTACGACTTTGTAAAAAACGTAATCGGCTATCCTGCAATCATCAGGCCTGCCTTTACTTTAGGCGGAACAGGCGGCGGTATTGTTCACAACGATGAAGAAATGAATGAAATTGCCCACAACGGACTTCACCGTTCACCAATCCATCAGATTCTTGTAGAAAAATGTATAAGCGGCTGGAAGGAAATTGAATTTGAAGTAATGCGCGACAGTGCAGGAAATGTCCTTACAGTATGTTCAATGGAAAACTTTGATCCGGTCGGAGTTCACACAGGGGATTCAATTGTAATTGCTCCGACAGTGACTTTAAGCGACAAAGAATACCAGATGCTCCGTTCTGCAGCGTTGAACATCATTTCTTCACTTGGCATGGAAGGCGGCTGTAACTGTCAGTTTGCATTGAATGCAGACACCTTTGAATATGCCGTAATTGAAGTTAACCCTCGTGTAAGCCGTTCGTCTGCCCTTGCTTCTAAAGCAACAGGCTATCCTATTGCTAAAGTTGCAGCATTAATTGCCATCGGCTACACCCTTGATGAAATTCCAAACTATGTAACAAAGAAAACAGCTGCATGTTTTGAACCTGTATTGGACTACGTAGTTGTAAAAATGCCTAAGTTCCCTTTTGAAAAGTTTGTCTATGCAAAGCGCGACTTAGGAACACAGATGAAGGCCACCGGCGAAGTAATGGCAATAGGCCAGACTTTTGAACAGGCAATAATGAAGGCAGCCCGCGGTGCAGAAGTAGGCGTTAAGTCTTTAAATCTTCCTGCCTTTGAAACAGAAAGTGACGATTCAATAAAGGCACGTGTTGCACAATGCACGGACCAGAGAATCTTTGCAATCTATCAGGCAATCAAGCGCGGCTTAATGTCATTAAAGGAAATCCACGACATTACAAAAATAGACATGTGGTTCCTTTGCAAGCTGCAGAACCTGGCAGACATGGAACACAGCCTTGAAAAAGAAGAACTTACGCCAGAACTTTATTTAAAGGCAAAGAACCTTGGATTCCCGGATGCCGTAATAGAAAAGGCAAGCGGCAAAAAGATTGTAGGTTCAGGCGGCAACTTAAAGGACGCAGAAAAAGCAGCAGCTCTTGTAAAGGAAGGCAAGCTTGCACACCTGCCTTCAAGCTTTAAGATGGTAGATACATGTGCAGGCGAATTCAATGCAGAAACACCATACTTCTATGCAACCTACGACAAGGAAAACGAAGCAGAAGAACACCTTAAAAAGGCAAAGCCTTCTGCAAAGGGAACAATCATAGTTTTAGGTTCAGGTCCAATCCGCATTGGTCAGGGAATTGAATTTGACTATGCTTCAGTTCAGTGCGTATGGGCATTGAAAAAGCTTGGCTACGACGTTGTAACAATCAACAACAACCCGGAAACAGTTTCTACAGACTTTGATACATCAGACAGGCTTTATTTTGAACCCCTTACACCGGAAGACGTAATGGGCGTAATAAATACAGAAAAGCCTGTAGGCGTAGTTGTAGCCTTTGGCGGCGGAACGGCAATCAAGCTTGCCAACTTCCTTGCAAACCAGGGAATAAGAATCCTTGGAACAAGTGCAGATGCCATAGACCTGGCAGAAGACCGCAAGCGTTTTGACAACCTTTGCGAAAAGCTTGGCATCAAGCGCCCTAAGGGACTTACAGTCCTTACGGAAGCCGAAGCATTGGAAGCAACAAAAACTTTAGGCTATCCTGTTCTTTTAAGGCCAAGTTATGTTCTTGGCGGCCAGAACATGATCATTGCCTTTAACGATGATGACGTAAAAGAATACATGAAGATTATCCTTGCCCAGGGAATTGAAAATCCTATTTTGATTGACCAGTATAAAATGGGAACGGAACTTGAAGTAGATGCCATCTGTGACGGTGAAGATATTTTAATTCCTGGAATCATGGAACACATTGAACGCACGGGAATCCATTCCGGAGACAGCATTGCCGTTTACCCTAGCTGGAACTTAAACGACGTAATCCGTGAAAAGATTATCCGCCAGTCAAGGGAACTTGCACTTGATCTTGGAACAAAGGGCCTTGTAAACATTCAGTATCTGATTTACAACAACGAACTTTTCATTATTGAAGTTAATCCACGTTCAAGCCGAACAGTTCCTTACATTTCAAAAGTAACAAATGTTCCTATGGTAGACCTGGCTGTCCGTGCCATGCTCGGAGAAAAAATCAAGGACATGGGCTATGGAACAGGCTTATATAAAATCCCTCCATACTTTGCAGTCAAGGTTCCTGTATTCAGCTTTGAAAAACTTATGGACGTAGATACTCAGCTTGGACCTGAAATGAAGTCTACGGGAGAAGTTTTGGGCATTGCTTCAACAATGGAAGAAGCACTGTTCAAGGGACTTATCGGTGCCGGCTACAACATGAAGAGAAGTGGCGGTGTTTTGTTCAGCGTAAGAAAAACAGACCGCTACGAACTTCCTGCCCTTGCAAGAAAATTCTATGACATGGGATTCAAGCTTTATGCAACGGAAGGCAACGCAGAAACATTGCGTGACTTCGGCATGGAAGTAGAAACCGTAAACAAGATTCACGAAAACGCAACGGACAATCTTTTAACCGTAATGGATTCCGGCAAGATTGATTACGTAATTTCAACTTCTGCAAAGGGAAGAAACCCTCGTGCAGATTCCGTAAAGATGCGCCGCCATGCAGTAGAACGCGACATTCCTTGCTTAACTGCCATTGATACGGCCAACGCCCTTGCCAACTGCTTAAAGTCTAAATACAGTGCAGAAAACGTTGAACTTATAGACATCAATAAACTGCGCACAAGCCGCCAGACAGTAAAGTTTACAAAGATGTCTGCAACAGGCAACGACTTCATCATCATTGACACACGTGAACAGTACATAAACAATCCTGGCGGACTTGCTGTCCGTCTTTGCAACAGGCGTGAAGGAATCGGTGCAGATTCCCTTGTTCTTGTAGGCAAGTCAGATAAGGCCGATGCAAGCATGAGGTTCTTTAACCAGGACGGAAGTGAAGGTCAGATGGCAGGAAACGCCATGCGCTGTGTTTCAAAATATTTATACGACAATAATATTTCAGGCATTGCAGACCGCCACAACAAAAACGAAACTACGGCAGAACTTACGCTAAAGACTCAGGCAGGCATTAAAAGGCTTAAGCTTTATAAGCTTGCAGACAAAACAGACACTGTTACCGTAAACATGGGCTACATTGAATTTAAGGGCGAACTTATTCCTACAACATTAAAGGAAAAGAAAGTTGACGTCTTGAATGTAAATGCCGTTGTAAACGACGACCTTGATGTAGACGGCAAGAATTATAAGGTAACCTGCGTAAACCTGGGAAACCCTCATGCCGTTGTATTCTGCGACTTTGTAGACAAAGTTGACCTTGCCAATGTAGGACCAAAGTTTGAACACCACAAGGCATTCCCAGAAAGAATCAACACAGAATTTGTGCGCGTAGTAGGGCCAAATGAACTTAAAATGCGCACATGGGAACGCGGAAACGGGGAAACTCCTGCCTGCGGAACCGGTGCCTGTGCTGCAGTTGTTGCAGCCATTCTTAACGGCTACTGCAAGTTGAACCAGGATATTACAGTAGATGTCCGTGGCGGAAAGCTTACAGTTTCTTATGATGGAATGAATGTATTCCTTACAGGAGACGCTAAAATCATCTTTCAGGGCGAAGTTGAAATATAAAAACACTATACCGCCTATACAAGAATTGCGTCAGCAATTCTTGGGGGGAAAACGCCGAAAGCAATTGCTGCATAAAAAGATTTTATGATAATTAACTTTCGGCGGCTTTTCCCGTAGTACCGAAAAATACAAGAAACATTTTTAGCATTAATGTAGATTACTTACATACGACAAAGGCGCCGTTGATTTGACGAAATCAGCGGCGCTTTCTTTTTTTATGAACGGCTTAAAGTTATAGCGCAGCTTTTGCTGTTCATTCATTTTACCAAATGGGGGTTATAAAATGACAAACGTTCCAGAATTATTTGGAAGTATGGTTTTCAATCAGAAGACAATGAAAGATCGTCTTCCTAAAGAAACTTTCAAAGCTCTTAAAAAGACTTTGGACAATGGCGAACCACTTCAGCTTGATGTAGCAAATGTTGTTGCACATGCCATGAAAGAATGGGCAATCGAAAAAGGTGCCACACACTACACACACTGGTTCCAGCCGCTTACAGGCATAACAGCAGAAAAACACGATTCATTTATAAATCCACAGGACGACGGAACTGTAATAATGTCATTCTCTGGAAAAGAACTTGTAAAGGGTGAACCTGATGCATCTTCTTTCCCAAGCGGCGGACACCGTGCAACATTTGAAGCACGCGGTTACACAGTCTGGGATCCTACTTCTTATCCATTCATTAAGGAACACACACTCTGTATTCCAACAGCATTCTGTTCTTACACAGGCGAAGCACTTGATAAAAAGACACCATTGCTCCGCTCAATGGAAGCACTTGATACACAGGCAAAGCGTATCCTTAAACTCTTCGGCAAGGAAGTAGCACACATTGCTACAACAGTAGGACCAGAACAGGAATACTTCATTGTAGACCACGACCTGTGGGCACAGCGCAAGGACTTAAGGATGACAGGCCGCACGCTCTTTGGTGCAAAGCCTTCTAAAGGTCAGGAAATGGACGACCAGTATTTTGCTGCCCTTAATCCGCGCATCGTAAAATACATGGAAGACCTTAACGACACACTGTGGAAGTACGGAATCCTTTCAAAGACAGAACATAACGAAGTTGCTCCAGCCCAGCACGAAATGGCACCAATCTTCAGCACAACAAACCTTTCTGTAGACCAGAACCAGCTTACAATGGAAGTAATGAAGAAAGTTGCAAAACGCCACGGACTTGAATGTCTTCTTCATGAAAAACCGTTTGCAGGCTTAAACGGCAGCGGCAAGCACAACAACTGGTCCATGAGCACAAACAGCGGAGAAAACCTGCTTGAACCAGGCAAGACACCTGAAAGCAACGCACAGTTCCTTTTGTTCCTGACAGCTATCCTTAAAGCTGTTGACGAAAACCAGGACCTGCTCCGTATCTCCGTTGCATCAGCAGGAAACGATCACCGTCTTGGAGCCACCGAAGCACCTCCGGCAATTATTTCCGTTTACCTTGGAGACGAACTTTATTCTGTCCTTGAAGCACTTAAAGACGGAAAACCATACAAGGCAGACAAACAGGAAAAGATGACAATCGGTGCAGATGTTCTTCCGCCAATTCCAAAGGATTCAACAGACCGCAACCGTACATCTCCTTTTGCATTTACAGGAAACAAGTTTGAATTCCGTTCAGCAGGTTCTTCTGCATCAATTGCAACACCAAACACAACACTTGATGCAATTGTAGCAGACGTACTTAAAAAGTTTGCAGACGAACTTGAAGGTGCAGCAGACTTTGAAAAGTCACTTAACGAACTTATCGTGCGTGAAGTAAAGGCACACTGGAGGATTGTATTCAACGGAAACGGCTACGATGAAAGCTGGAAAGCAGAAGCCAAAAAGCGCGGCCTTCTTGAACTCAGGACAACACCTGATGCAGTAGAACACTACCTTGACGAAAAGAACGTAAAGCTCTTTACAGAAATGGGTGTCTACACAAAAGAAGAAATGGAAGCACACTACGACATTAAGCTTGAAAAGTACTGCCAGCTTCTTAACATCGAAGTAAACACAATGGAAGAAATGGTAAACAAAGACATTCTTCCTGCAGTATACAAGTATATGTCTGCTGTTTCTAAAACAGTAATTGACCTTAAGGCAGTTGTTCCGGGAGCAAAGGCAAAGGCAGAATCTTCAGTCCTTGCCAAGCTTGACACCCTTACAGACAGCCTTGTTGCAAAGGCAGAAGCCCTTGCAGAAGTTCATGCAGCTGCAAAGGAAAACACAGACAAGCTTGCAGAAGCAAAGGCTTATGCACAGAAAGTTGTTCCTGCAATGGCAGAAGTGCGTGCAGTATACGATGAAATTGAACCTCTTCTTGGCGAAGAATACAAACCGTTCCCTTGCTACGAAGACCTTCTCTTCCGCGTATAAGTAAAGCAACAACAACTAAAGCCGGCAATGTAGCCGGTTAATCACAAATTAATTTAGGCACAATGGCGTGTCGAAGTTCAGAAACCGTCTTCATGTAACCCCGAAGATGCAGCAGCTTCGACACGCTTTTTTTTTTAGACTTTAGACTACGTTTGGAGGTAGTAAAATGGAAGAAGTATTTGCAAAGGCTTCCGATCTTTGGGGTGTATGGTTCCTTATTGGAGCAGCCCTTGTATTCTGGATGCAGTGCGGTTTCGCAATGGTAGAAACTGGTTTTACACGTGCAAAGAATACCGGTAACATTATCATGAAGAACCTTATGGACTTCTGTATCGGTACCGTAACATTCATATTAATTGGTTTTGGTCTTCTTTTAGGAGAAAACGCATTCTTTGGAATCATAGGAAAGCCAAACTGGCAGGTATTTACAGACTATGCAAACTTTGACTGGTCTGCATTCATCTTTAACCTTGTATTCTGTGCAACAACAGCAACAATCGTTTCTGGTGCCATGGCAGAACGCACAAAGTTCCTTTCTTACTGTGTATATTCCGCAATCATTTCTGCAGTAATCTATCCTATTGAAGCACACTGGACATGGGGTGGCGGATTCCTTGCACAGATCGGTTTCCACGACTTTGCAGGTTCAGCATGTATCCACATGGTAGGCGGTATGTGTGCATTCATCGGTGCAATGATGGTAGGGCCTCGTATCGGCAAGTTTGTAAAGAAGGACGGCAAGGTTATCAAGGTAAATGCCTTCCCTGGACACAACATTCCGATCGGTGCCCTTGGTGTATTCATCCTTTGGCTGGGCTGGTACGGATTCAACGGTGCTGCTGCAACATCCCTTTCTCAGCTTGCATCAATCTTTGTAACAACAACAATTTCACCGGCAATTGCAACAGTAACATGTATGATCTTTACATGGCTTAAGTTCGGCAAGCCGGATGTTTCAATGTGCCTTAACGCTTCACTTGCAGGCCTTGTAGCAATCACAGCTACTTGTGACGTAACTGATGCAGCAGGCGCATGTATCATCGGTATTGTAGCAGGTCTGCTTGTAGTATTCGGTGTATGGGTAATGGACTATAAGCTTCATGTAGATGACCCTGTAGGTGCAGTAGCAGTTCACTGCTTAAACGGTTTCTGGGGAACTGTTGCAACAGGCCTTTTTGCAAACCCGGCTGTTCCAGGCTATGCAATTGCAGATTCAACTGGTGCACAGATGGCAGGTCTGTTCTACGGCGGCGGATTCAAGCTTCTGGGCATTCAGCTTGGCGGAATCTTTGTAATCCTTCTTTGGACAGTTGTTACAATCGTAATTACATTCAGCATCATCAAGAAGATTTTCGGACTCCGCGTAACTGCAGAAGAAGAAATCGTTGGTCTTGATAAGCTTGAACACGGCCTTGATTCCGGCTATGCAGGATTCATGACACAGTATTCTGCAGACGAAATGGCAGAAGCTGCAGAAGCCGGCATTTCAATTGACCAGGCAGTTCCTGTTGTAGCACCTGCAACAACACCAAGTTCAAAGGAAAGCTCTCTGCACAAGGTTGTTATCATTACACGCCAGAACAAGTTCAATGCACTTAAGGTTGCCATGAACTCCATCGGCGTAACCGGCATGACAGTTGTAAACGTAATGGGCTGCGGAATGCAGAAGGGCGCAAGCGAATACTACCGCGGTGTTCCTGTAGACCTTCAGCTGCTTCCTAAGATTAAGATTGAAATCGTAGTTGCAAAGGTTCCTGTAAAGGATGTTGTAGAAGCTGCAAAGAAGGCTTTGTATACAGGCCACATCGGAGACGGCAAGATTTTCGTATACGACATTTCTGACGTAATCAAGGTACGCACAGGCGAATCTGGTTACGATGCACTCCAGGATGATTAATCCTGAAGAATTAAAAATAACAGTTAAAAATATTTTATAGAAGAAAGTGAACGCCCCCTGCATTGCCTGCCGGGGGCATTTTTATTTACCTTTAGGCGGAACCAGTACGAGTGTGCCTGCATCGTAAGCGTCAATTATGGTTTACAAAGTTTACCATTGGCTTCTGTCAACTTCATATTTTATAAAAGAATTTTTATTACTATCCCAAAATAGTGAGATTCCATCAGCTACATTTTTCCCATTTTCAGAGTAATACGTTGTTCTAATAAATCCAGATTTTTCAGTAATTT
>JALELH010000107.1 GCA_022768865.1 Spirochaetia bacterium | reverse complement strand
GGACTTAAGGGAGCACAGGGAACAGATGAACAGATTTCTATCTCTACACCTGACCTTGCTAACATGACAATCGGTTCAATTGACGCTGCCCTCAAGAACGTTTCACGCCAGAGAGCAGATCTTGGTGCTTACCAGAACCGTTTTGAAATGGCTTCTAACGGTATTGCTATTGCAGCAGAAAACATGCAGGGTGCAGAATCAGGTATTCGCGACACAGACATGGCATCTGCAATGGTTGAATACACAAAGAATTCTATCCTTACACAGTCTGGAACAGCTATGCTTGCACAGGCTAACAGCCAGTCGCAGAACGTATTGGCATTACTCCAGTAGTTCTGCCTTTTACTTGCTTATGCAACGGGTTTGTCTGATAAGAGAATTCTGGATGTCTTCTTTTTGACAACAAACCTTGAAAAAATGAGGAGGGGTGCGCCCCCTTCCCCGCTTTTTCAAAACAAATCATTTCAGGAGGAAATGTCCATGAATACAATTGGTATGATTGGTGGAACAATGGCAACGGATGGCCAGAAAATCTACAGTTCTCTTTCAGCTGGAAGAAAAGTTCAGAAGGTTGAAGTAGAAACTCCTATGCCTACAACTGCGGCAGAAGTTCTGCAGAATATGGAACAGAGCAAAGCAGACATAGAAGCTTCGGCTAAGGAATTGCAGAGACTGTCAGACATGGTTACAGGACACAGGCTTCATTTCAACGTAAACAGCGAAACAAATAAAGTTGTTGTTACTGTAGTAGACGCATCAACAAACGAAGTAATTCGTCAGATTCCGTCAGAAGAAGTGCAGAAAATACAGGCACGCATGAAACATGCCATAGGTGTGCTCTTTGACGAAATGATATAAAAAAAGGAAACCCTGAGGTTACCGATATAAAGTGGCAGACGGACTTAACATACCCGGCGTAAGTGATAAATACAAAACCAATGATCTCGTAAAAGCCCTTATGGACGTGGAAAGGGTTCCGCTGACGCGCGAAGAAGAAAAAGTTGAAACCTTCAAGAATCAGCAGGAAGCATGGCGCGGAATAAACCAGAAAATGTCTACCCTCAGGGACAGCTGCAAGACCTTATATTCCTTTGAAAATCCATTTAACAACAAGCTTACAAGTTCCTCTGATGAAGCAGCGGTTACCGTAGATGCAGGAAGAGAAGCTGAATACGGCTCTTTTAAACTGGACGTTATTCAGCCCGCCGCTACAGACCGATTTTTAAGCAAAGACATAGAAAAAGACTACAACGTAAAGGAAGGCCAGTATACGTTTGAAGTCGGAGACAAAACCGTTGACTTTAAATGGAAAGGCGGCAAGCTTGAAGACTTTGTAACTGCCCTGAACAAACGCGGCGGAGAAACCATAAAGGCAAGCTTAATCGGCGTAAGTTCAGAAAAAAAATCATTCCTTATAGAAAGCCTTAAGACAGGCGTAGAAAACAGCCTTACCTTTAAAAACAAGGCTCTTGATTTTGCAAAAGAAATAGACATTGTTGGCGAAGGTAAAGCAGAAAAAACAAGTTTTACCATATCTCAGGACACAATGCTGCCTCCGGAAACAAAAGCTGAACTGTCTGAAAGCGGAATTCCTGAAATAACGCTTGAAAGGGTTACGGAAAAAAACAAGGTAATTTCCGTAGGACCACGCGGCGGTTTCCAGACAGAAATACCCATAAACGAAAAAAACGCTGCGGCAGGAAAAATTCAGTTTACATACAGGGAAAGAAAAACAAAAGACATAACGCCCGCACCAGGTAAAGCACCTGCAGCAGAAATCAAGGAATATTTAGATTTACCTGCACCGGGCATGATTGAATACGAAGGCATAACTGTATTTAACAATGCAAGCGAATCTACCCTGCCCCCGGTTCAGGAACAGGAAGCAGAAAAAGAAACAGCACAGCAGCAGGAAGAAAAGGTACCGGCACCTGTTACAAGCAGCACTTATTTTTACATTAGAAACACAGACGGAACAGAAACAGAAGTATCTTCTCAGGAAATAACAGCCGGGAAAAACGGCAAGGCAACGGTAAACATTTTCTTAAACCAGTATCCTGATGCAAAATTCCTTGTTGTGCGCAATGCAAACACAGGCAGGGAACTTTTAATGACAACTCCGGTTGTCTACAGCGACTCAAATACAAGCGGAATCCAGCCGAAGCATGCAATTTCTACGGCACAGGATGCAGTCATAAAATATGAAGGAATTACAATGAACCGTGCATCCAACGACATTGATGACGTAGTCCCGAATTTAACCCTGCATATTCACGATAAAACAGAAAAAACTGCAACAATAAAAATAGAACCGGACACAGAAAGTGCAAAAGATGCAATAATCACCTTTGTAGGAAAATACAACCAGACAATTGCAGAAATGAACGTCCTTTCACAAAACAAGCCGGAACTTATAGGCGAACTTGACTACCTTACAGCAGACGAACAGGATAAAATGAAGGAACGCTTAGGCATGTTTCAGGGTGAAATGTCACTTACAAGCGGAAAATCTTCCATGCAGCAGATTGTTTCAGGCACCTATAAATACGACGCAAATTCTACCATTACGCTTCTTGCACAGCTTGGCGTTTCAACCAATGCAGGCGGAAACACAGGCGGCGGCTACAGACCGTCACAGATGCGCGGCTACCTTGAAGTAGACGAAAAAAAACTTGATGCTGCCCTTGCAGAAAACATAGACCAGATTAAAAACCTCTTTGGCTTTGACAGCGACGGCGACTTGATCGTAGACAACGGAATAGGATATAAACTGGACCAGCAGCTTACGTCATGGGTTCAGTCCGGGGGAATAATTTCTTCTAAAACCAATTCCCTTGAAACGCAGATAAAATCTTCCAACCAGAAAATAACAAGACTTCAGACCCAGTTAGACAGAAAAGAAGCTGAGTTAAAAAGAAAATACGCACAGATGGAAGGCTCACTTGGAAGCCTTGAAAGCCAGCAGAATTCCCTGCAGAACTTTGCCAACCAGGGTCAGAAAAAATAACATAAGCACAAAGTTTTTTTCTTAAATTAAGTATTAACATTCCGATAATATAATGAACTATACTATTGGGAGACATCCATGGAATTTTATGTAAACGGTGAAAAAATAGATATTACCCTTGAAAATGAAAAAACAATAAGGGATGTATTAAAATCCTTTGAAGAAGAAGCAGCAAAAAACGACGCAACAACCATTGGAATCAAGATAAACGGAGAATCAGTTCCTGCAGAAAAGTTTGAAGAAACAGTTGCACAGGAAATTCAGGATAATACAAAAATAGAACTAAACGTTCTTTCCAAGGCAAATCTTTTAGACCGCCTTGCAACATCAAAGGCAAGGTTCAATGAACTATCAGGAAAAATGTCAGATGTTCCCGTAGCACTGCAGAGCGGAAAAGACAAGGAAGCAAACACCCTTATAGCCGTTCTTGCAGATGCCATAGACGAATTCTGCCATACGGCAACCCTATGTGCATTATTCCCGGAACTATACAACGCCCTTGTAATAGACGGAAAATCAATAACAGACTTCTTTGAAGAATTTGCACCGATTGTAGCAGACTTTGAGCAGTCACTGGAAACAAAAGACACAGTAACTTCCGGCGACCTTTGCGAATATGAAATAGCTCCGCGCCTTACTTCAATTGCACAGTCCATAGAAACATTGCTGGGAAAATAACCCCCAGGGATAGGAGTATTCATGAATACAGGTTCACTTCTTGATGCAAGAAACATG
>JALELH010000106.1 GCA_022768865.1 Spirochaetia bacterium | reverse complement strand
ACTCCTTAAATTTAAGTTTTAGTATTATCTATCTTTTGCTACATTATGTCAATGGGGGAAAAGCAATTGCGCTTTAGTTATCAATAACTTAATTAACTTTTCCACAAGGTCTATAAAGTCAACCGGCGAAAGCATTGTTTTTTAGTTATCTGTCACCTGCCCTAACTTTCGCCGCAAGAATTGCATCCGCAATTCTTGTAAAGGTCTATACAGTCAACTGGGGAAAAGCAATTGAATATTGCGCTTTTGTTTTTACTTTTGCGGGGTTTGGGTTTCTGGTTCTTTATTTTCAGCTTTTTTACTTTCCGCTTTTTCCGTTGCAGGTTCCTCTTCTTTTTCTTCCGGCTCATTAAGGCCAAACAGTTCTTCTGTCGATTCACCTTCGGCGGAAGATTTTTTATCAGCAGAAGTCTTCCCATCTTTATCAGATTCTTCCTTATCGTCTGACTTATCTTCAGTAAGTTCCTGAATTTTCTTTTTTAAGGCATCAATGTGTTCTTCATCAGGGAACTTTTCTTCCATAAAAGTAAGTTTTTCCTGTGCATCAGTATATTTTTCATCAGCAATAAGAACATTAATATAATTTACAAGGGGTTCAGAATCATCAGGCCTTTCTGCACAGATATGGTCGTACATCTTTTCTGCCTTTTTTAAATTGCCGCACATTGCTTCTATATAGGCAAGAGACATTTTTAATGTAGAATTTTCAGAATCACGCCTTAAAAGCTTTCTGAAAGACTTTCTTGCTACTGCCCAGTTTTTATTGTAAACTTGACACAAGGCAATCTGATAATAGGCAGAATCGTGCAGTTCCTTGTTTTTTAGGGCAAGAGTATAATACTCAATGGCTTTTGAATAGTTATTCTGGCTTTTGTATGTTTCTGCAATGGCAAAGTATTCTTCACTTAAGTTGCGGTATACTGTTTTTGTTTCACAGGGGAATTTTATGCCGGATCCCGTTGTGCATGAAAAAAAAGAAAAGACTGTAAAAACACCAATTGCAAGAGGAAGTAAAATCTTCATACTTTATTTTTTTACAGATTCTTCTATAACTTCTTCACCAACAACCCTGTAATGTTTTCCCGTAATGGGGTCACGCATAAAAAGATCCTTTATCTGCTTTTCAGTAACTTCAATACCAGAAAGGAAAAGTGTCTGATCATCAGTCTGTCCTACACTTCCGCCCATCATGGAAAAAGATAAAGAAAGCAGGCCACGCAAAGCAGCAGCAGCTTTTTTATTTGTAAGATGAATATAGAAAGAAAGATTGTATCGTCCTGAATACTGATCCGGCTTTTTAGGGTCTGCCTTATAAGAAAGGCTTCCGTAGATTTTATCTGTCCCGATATTTATGCTTTGGCCGATAAGGTTTCTTAAATACTGGCCTGGCCTTGTAATATAGAAAAGGATGTCTTTAGATTCCCTGTTAATCCAGTTATTGTATTCTGTTTCTTTTATTTCTTCCTGCTTAATAAACTTTTCAAGCATGGGATTAATATTTCTTGAAAAACACAGGACTTTTGTTGTGGGAAAAGCAACTTCAAAACCGCTTTCTAAAGATTTATATTTAGAAACTGAACCTTCTGCAAATTCAACAGTTTCTTTATTAAAGCCGTTTTTCCTTGTCATTATGGAATTAACGGCAAAGGCAGGTATCTTTGTCCAGGATACAGTTTCAAGGAAAGACCTGTCATCAATCTTTCCAAGACCCGTATACATTACATCTGTCCTGTCACAGATTTTTGCAGCATTTTCAGCAGACAGTCCGTTCATCATGGAAGTTACAATGGCAGTAACAAGTTCCTTATGTTCTTTTACAGGAACACTCATGTAAATGCTCAGGTCATCGGAAAGCAAGGCAAGAGGATGTATGTAAGCTTCAGGTTCTTCTTCAACCTTAGCAGATTTACAGCCTGCAAGAAGTGCAAGCAAGAAAACTGAAACAAAAGCAAAAACCTGAAACTTTTTCATAAACATCCTCCACCATTAAAAAGGCCTAAGCCTTAACTATGCTCATAACCCACTTTGCATCATCACAGTCGATTTCTGTACCCTTAAGGCCGTCTACCCACTGTGCACTAGAAGAAAGTGTTTCACCTGCAATAAAGTCCTTGAACATTTCAAAGGCACCTTTAAGGCTTGCATCTCCGCTTACTGAAAGGTTAATGCGGTCTGTAATTTCAAGTCCGCTTTCCTTTCTTAAGTTCTGGATTCCGCGGACAAGATCACGGGCATAGCCTTCTTTCTTAAGTTCGTCTGTAATCTTTGTATCAAGGCCGACAGTTAAAGTTCCTTCGTTGATTACCTTAAGGTCTTCCTTTTCCCTGCGTTCAACAATAAGGTTTTCTTCCGTAAGTTCAACGTCTGTACCTGCAACAGTAATTACAAGTTTTGAACCGTTAAGCATGGAAGCAATCTGTTCGCCAGTAAGCTTTGTAATTTCTGCAGCAGCCAGTTTCATGTTGCCGCCAAGAAGCTTACCAAGAACGCGGAAGTTTGCCTTTGCACTGTATTCTACAAGTTCATCTTCCCTTTCATGGAAAATAACTTCCTTTACATTAAGTTCTTCTGCAATTGTATCACGCATGCTGTCCAATACTTTCTTTTCTTCTGCATTGCGTGTAACAAGGGCAACGCTTGCCAGAGGCTGGCGGTTTTTAAGGTTGAATGTATTGCGCAATGAACGTCCCATGGAAACAGCCTTCTGAACTGATGCCATCTGGAATTCAAGTTTTTCATCGCGGAACTTTTCGTTGTAAACAGGATAGTCGCAAAGGTGAACAGCTTCCTTGTCTTCTGCAGTTTTAAGGTTCTGCCAGATTTCTTCCGTAATGAACGGAACAAATGGAGCTGCAACCAGAGCAAAAGTTTTAAGGGCACTGTAAAGGGCACCGTATGCTTCCATCTTATCGTTGTCGCTTCCAGACTTCCAGAAACGGCGGCGGTTGCGGCGGATATACCAGTTGTTGATTGAATCAATGAAATCAAGCATAGGATCAATTGCAGCACTTAAATCGTAGTCATCAAGGGCAGCAGTAACGTCCTTTACCATCTTCTGTGCAACTGAAAGAAGCCAGCGGTCAAGGGCATTATCCGGAACCTTATTGTCAAATTCATGGCCTGTACATGTTACGCCGTCAATGTTGGCATACTGAACAAAGAATGAATAAGAGTTCCACAAAGGAAGGATAATTGACTTAATGATTTCACGGACACCGTCATCGCTGTATTTAAGGTCATCGGCCTTTACAACGGCAGAATGCATTAAGAAAAGACGGAGTGCATCTGCACCAAACATATTGATTGCTTCTACAGGGTCTGTGTAGTTCTTAAGGGACTTAGACATTTTGCGTCCGTCCGAAGCAAGAACAAGTCCGTTTACAATACAGTTCTGGAATGCAGGCTTATCAAAAAGGTGGCTTGCAAGAATTGTAAGTGTATAGAACCATCCGCGTGTCTGGTCAAGTCCTTCAGAAATGAAGTTTGCAGGGAAATGGCTTTCAAAGAATTCCTTATTTTCAAAAGGATAATGCTGCTGACCGTATGGCATGGAACCAGATTCAAACCAGCAGTCAAAAACTTCAGGAATCCTCTTCATTGTGCCCTTTCCGCACTTAGGACACTTAAATGTAATTTTATCTACAAACTGCTTGTGCAGGTCTTCAGGATAAATTCCGCTTAAGTCTTTAAGTTCCTGACGGCTGCCAACACAGATACGGTTGTTACAGTCAGGGTCGTCGCACTTCCAGATAGGAATAGGATTTCCCCAGTAACGGTTGCGGCTTACTGCCCAGTCTCGGCTGCCTGCAAGCCACTTACCGAAGCGGCCTTCCTTAATGTGTGCCGGCTGCCATTTAATCTGGCTGTTTGCCTTTAAAAGAGCTTCGTGGTGGTCTGCAACCCTTACAAACCATGAACCTACGCCGCGGTAAATAAGCGGAGAACCACAGCGCCAGCAATGAGGATACTGGTGGTTAACTGTTTCACGCTTTACAAGTTTGCCTTCTTTCTTAAGGCGGTCCATAATGTCCTTGTCTGCATCCTTTACAAAAACACCCTGATAATCAGGAACTTCTTTTGTAAACTTACATTCTGCATCAAGAGGCTGAACATTAGGAACACCGCTGCCTGCAAAAACCTTGTTATCTTCTTCACCAAAAGCAGGAGCAATATGAACAATACCAGTTCCGTCTTCTGTAGAAACGTATGCTGCATTAAACATACGGAAAGCACCTGCACTGCAAGGCTGACCTGACTTTTCTGCACAGACTTTAGGATCTGCCAGATCAGCAAAATAAGGGAATAAAGGTTCGTAAGTTGCGCCTAAAAATTCACTGCCTTTGTGTGTCCATAAGATTTGGTAGTCTTCTTCTTTTTTAAAGTAAGCAGAAACCCTTGCCTTTGCAAAAATATATTTTGTTCCGTCTGATTTGTCTAAAAGTTTTACATAATCAACATCCGGACCCATACAAAGGCCAAGGTTAGAAGGCAATGTCCATGGAGTTGTTGTCCATGCAATAAAATATGTGTTTTCTAAATCACTGTCACCGATTGCAGCAGGAAGTGACTTTACTGCAAAACGGATTGTAACGGCAGGGTCCTGCTTGTCCTTATAGCCCTGGGCAAGTTCATGTGTAGAAAGAACTGTTGAACAGCGCGGACAATACGGAAGAATATACTGGCCTTCATAGATAAGTCCCTTATTCCATAAAGACTTTGCAACCCACCAGATGGATTCCATGAAATCAGGGTTCATGGTTTTATAGTCGCGGTCAAAGTCTACCCAGCGGCCCATGCGTGTAATTGTCTTGCGCCATTCTGCAGTATACTTTAAAACTGAAGCACGGCATTTGTCGTTAAAGTTAGCAACGCCGTAAGCTTCAATTTCGTGCTTAGAGTTAATTCCAAGTTCTTTTTCAATAAGGTTTTCTACAGGAAGACCATGACAGTCCCAGCCGAAACGGCGGTCTACCTTTTTGCCCTTCATTGTCTGGTAACGAGGAATAATATCTTTGATTGTTGATGGAATAAAATGTCCGAAATGCGGGAGACCAGTTGCAAAAGGAGGTCCGTCAAAGAAAACATATTCTTCTGCACCTTCTCTCTGGTCCAATGATTTTTTGAATGTATTGTTCTGTTCCCAGAACTTTAAAACTTCTTCTTCCTGTTTAGGAAAATCTGCTTTTGGATCAACACTCTTATACATAAAATCCTCTGAATATAATAAAAAAGTTAAACCACTTTATCATAAACAGAGGTTTTAGTATACAGGAAAAAGCAAATGCCAAAGGTTAAACTTTAACGATATTTGCTTTTTCTTAAATTAAACTTAGTAAAGAATTGCTTCTGCTTCTTCTGTTACTGCGGCAGGTGCAACATTAAGCTTGTTGTTATTCCTGATGTCAATGTTTGCATTTACAGTTGCATTAACAGATTCAGGGTCGCGGAGTCTTGCAATGGCAAGAGAAGCAAGTGCCCTTAAGTTTTCATCCTGGTTTGTATTTTCATCAATTTTCTGCATTGCTGCATCAAGCTGAGCATTAAATCTGTCCTGAGACATACCCATAACAAGAACATAAGAATAAACGGCAGGCTTTACAACTACACCTTTCTTGTTCTGGATTTCATACTGTGCCCAATAGCTTGTAATGCGTTCAAGACCGTTGAGTGTAACGTTCTTTGAAATCATATCTACAACCTGTGCCTTAGATTCCTGTGTAATTGCAGAACCAGCACCTTCAAGGTCTCTCTGGCGGTCAGCAACCTGTGCAACGTTCTGTGCAATTGAAGCAGAAACAGCAGACTGAATGTTAAAAGAATCTGTCATGGTTTTAATTGCTTCAAGGTTTTCTCCTGTTGCATTTACAGCCCAGAGACGGTAGTTTTTATAGTCATCTCCGTCTTCAGAAAGTGCCTTGCGTAAAGATGATTCGCTTTTTGCATTCAAAACAGCAGAATACCAGTCAGGCAAATCTCCGCCTGCAGCAAGCCCCTGCCAGTCAATGTATTCGGCATGATTGCCGGCAGACTTAGCCTTTTTTGCAGAAACCTTTGCAGAAGGTGCAGAACCACATGCCATAAAAACTACGGCAGAAACAATTGAAACAATTCCAATAATTGATTTTTTCATTAGTCAACTCCTTTAAAAAAATCTTTTGAATAACTAGAATATAATGTCAAAAAATAATATTGGCA
>JALELH010000104.1 GCA_022768865.1 Spirochaetia bacterium | reverse complement strand
AATATTATGTTTTCTTGGATGAGATTCAGGAAGTTGAAGGCTTTGAAAAACTTGTAAATGGACTTGCTGCCAAGGATAACGTTGATGTTTACATTACTGGCAGCAATTCAAAATTCCTTTCACAAGATATAAAAACTATTTTTCGTGGGCGTGGAGATGAAGTAAGAGTTTACCCTTTGTCGTTCAGGGAATTCTGCCAAAACAGAACGGAAGATTTAACTACTTTATGGAAAGAGTATTATACGTTTGGAGGAATGCCAAGGCTTTTGCAGTTAAAAACTCCTGAACAAAAAGCACGGTATTTGCAGCAGCTTTGGAACAAAACCTACATTGATGATGTAGTTGAAAGAAATAATGTCCGAAATAAAGCAGCCCTTGAAAGCATGGTTGACGCAATGTGTTCTAGCGTAGGCTCTCTTGTAAATCCCTCAAAACTGGCGAATACGATGCGTTCTGTTCAAAACGTAAAAATTGATGATGAAACAGTCAGCGATTATATAAAATATCTGTCAAATTCATTTCTTTTTGAAGGTGCTAAAAGATACAACATTAAGGGAAGAAAATATTTTGATTCCATTCAAAAGTATTATGCCGTTGATGTTGGACTGCGGAACGCAAGGCTAAACTTTCGGCAGCAGGAAATCACTCATATTATGGAAAATATTATTTTTAATGAATTACGTTCAAGGGATTTTCTTGTTGATGTTGGTGTGGTTGAATCAAGGGAAAGCAAAAACGGAAAGCAAGCATACATTCAATATGAAGTTGATTTTATAGCAACAAACGGAATAGAAAAATTTTACATTCAACCTGCTTTTTCCCTAGATTCTGAAGAAAAACGTGAGCAGGAAATTAAATCTCTTATAAAGATTGACAATTCCTTTAGAAAATTTGTAATTGTAGGAACTGATATTGCTCATTATACAGATGAAAACGGAATTGTGTTTATGGGAATATTTCAGTTTCTTCAAAATGAAAGATTCTGGTTATGATTGGAGCAGTCGATAAAACCTTAAAAAAAATGCAGCCATCGAGCAGCAGCAAAACGACTGCACTTTTCTTGTGAGCTGTGCCCTGTTCTGAGGCTGTCTAAAAAGAATTGTCATGCTGAATTTATTTCAGCATCTACAGTAGATGTAGCTTTATAGCCCCTGAATCATAAAGAGCAAAAACTGGCAATGCATTTAATGCTTTTTAAATTTCATATTTCCAAAGATTCTTTGAAACAATATTTCTTGCAGCTGAATCTATTTGTTCTTTATCACTTGAGCCCAGATCATTATAGTTTTCTTCAAACTTTTCCCAGGCAAGAATCTGCTTTAAATCGTCTTTGTCATAAACTGGACAATCTAACATAAAGTGATTCAACTCAATGCCGGCATCTTCCTCTTTGCCAACAACCTTAACGCTAAAATTACAATCATTTGCCATTTTTTTTCTCCTTACAAAAAAACTTGTATTCCTTAAAAACTATGCGATGTTAATTTACCTTTGTAATGAATCTTAAATATCCGCCACTAAAACTGTTAGAGTTTGTACCAAGCGTCCAATTTTCAATATCATACTTTATTACCAAAGGATTCTCGGAATTCTTTCCGCATTTAAAGAACATGTCAGTTATATTCTTAACATTTGATGTATCGAAGCTGCTTAAATAAAGACTTGCAAGATTGCCACAATTATTAAACATATGCTCCATATCATTAACGTTTGATGTATTAAAACTGCTTAAATCAAGACTTACAAGTTTTTCACAGACACGAAACATGCTCTCCATATTCTTAACATTTGATGTATCAAGTCCACGTAAGTCAGCTTTTATAAGGGAGCTTGGCATCTTTCCTGAACCTATTATAACACCCCACATTTCCGCTGTTGAAAATCCCCCAGTTAATGAAACATCTTTAACATTTACCGTTTTTCCGTCGGCCGATTTTGTAATGCCAGGTTCAGCAGCCGCATCATAGGTAATAACTTCGACCTCCGTGCCCAACTCTTCAATAAAGTCTTCAACTGTCATAGTCATAATAAAAACTCCTTTTTAATGTTTATATAGATTATTCTAAAAGAAGTTTTTTTCTAACGCTTGGGAATTTTTCCCAAAATTTAAGGAATTTTGAAAAAAATATTTTGGGAATCGGTTATAAAAGTAAAGAAAAAATGAAGCCAACTTAAACCGGCATAAAGTAAAAAAATTCGAGACCTTCGAAATTTATAAATTCGAACACTTCGAATTTAATAAATTCGAGACCTTCGAATTTGCCTATTCGAGACCTTCGAATTCGACTATTCGAGACTCTCGAATCGACTACAACGAACACTTCGAATTTTTAATTTATTTAATGATCTTTTTTTAGCTTAGCTCCTATGTGAAAAGTGATAACTAAATTTCCATCTGAACGATTTTTCCGAACTTCAGCTCGTCTTTATACAAGCCGTAAACATAGGCGGAACTTTCTAAATACAAGCCGGTCTGTTCGTCCTGAAGCTTTTCAAACACTTGAGAATTATAAAACATGTTCATC
>JALELH010000022.1 GCA_022768865.1 Spirochaetia bacterium | reverse complement strand
GAATTATGAATTATGAATTATGAATTATGAATTATGAATTATGAATTATGAATTATGAATTATGAATCAGGGGAAAAAAAATGCACCTTCCACTTGTTAATCCAAGCAAAAGATGCATTTCTAACCGTAAAATGTATGGTTAAATCAGTTCAGATTAGCATTCGCAGATTGGAACGAATGTTTCTGCCTTAAGGGATGCACCACCGATGAGGCCTCCGTCGATGTCTTCCTGTGCAAGGAGTTCAGGAGCATTTGAAGCCTTCATTGATCCACCGTACTGGATGATTACTTCATCAGCAACCTTCTGATCGTAGAGCTTTGCAATGTATCCGCGGATAAACTTGTGGATAGCCTGAGCATCAGCCGGAGTAGCTGTCTTGCCAGTTCCGATAGCCCATACTGGTTCGTAAGCGATTGTAACATTCTTCATCTGTTCTGCTGTAACGCCAGCGAGACCTGCAGAAAGCTGGAAAGCACAAACCTGTTCTGCTTCACCTGCTTCGCGTTCTGAAAGGAGTTCACCGATACAAAGGTCTACTTCGAGTCCAGAAGCGAGAGCCTTGCGAACCTTCTTGTTGATGAGTTCGTCTGATTCACCGATTTCGTGGCGGCGTTCCGAGTGACCGAGGATTACGCACTGGCATCCGATGTCCTTGAGCATAGCACAAGAAACTTCACCTGTGTGAGCACCATTGTCTGTAGCAGCACAATCCTGAGCTGCGAGAATGATGTTTGATCCCTTTACTACCTGTGCAACTGCATCGAGGTATACAAATGGAACACCAATCATGAACTTATTTGTCTTGCCCTTAAGCTGAGCAACAAGGTCAGTTGCGAGTGCTACTGCTTCTGCCTTTGATGTGTTCATCTTCCAGTTTCCGGCGATATAGTGTGTACGTGCCATATAAAATCTCCTAAAAAATTAGTATCAAATTTATTGCCTAGATAATATAAAAAAAACAAGGTCTATACAAGATTGCAGACACTTAAGAAGACATTGAAATTTCGTTGAAAAGTGCCTCATAAAGAACCGCCTTGTCTTTGTTTACGCTGCGGATTGTAGTGGACATGAGGTCTGCTGGAAATTCCCCCCTTATAAAAATTGCCTTTGAATGCTTTGGAACAGTAAGGCTGTCAACTCCAAGATTGGAATACTTTTTTGAATGGTCGCAGACAACAAGGGCTCGGGCTGCGGACTCAATGTGAGCACGACGCAAAGTCGATTCATATAATAGTCGTAGTAGGCGGCAACAAGGGCAACAATAGAATGCCAGATTGCATCACGTCCGAAGGTGACATGAACTGCATCGGTAACAAACAACACCTCTAGTTGGAGCGGACGAACATCCTTATTCCATGAAATATGTTTTTATCGGTGGAAACCCATTGAACTCTACACTTGCATAAGTTGAAGTATAGGCACCGGTGGTTAGCCAGTAAAGTTTGTCGCCTATTTTCAAGTCTATGGGAAGTTTGTACTTTATGTTTTCGTACATGATGTCCATGCTGTCACAGGTTGGACCTGCGAGGATTACTTCAGTTTCCTTGCCTCCGTCCTTTTCCGTAATGACAGGATATTTGATTGCTTCATCAAGGGTTTCGACAAGGCCGTTGAATTTTCCTGCATCCTGGTAAACCCAGCGGGCAAGAGCGGTATTATTCTTTCGACTTATGAGAACAACTTCTGAAGTAAGGATTCCACTGTCACCTACGAGGGAACGGCCAGGTTCAAGAATGATTTCAGGCATTTCCTCTCCGAAGTCTTCTTCTAGGTAGCGTGTGATTTCCTGTGCATATTCAGAAAGGTTGTTTGTTGGCTCAACATAATTTGCCGGGAAACCGCCACCCATGTTGATCATGCTGAGACGGATTCCCTCCTCTACCTCAAGGGAATTGAAAAGGTATTTTGTCTTTGCTATGGCATCGTTCCAAACGCCGATATCGCGCTGCTGGCTTCCTACATGGAAACTGATTCCGTATGGAGTAAGTCCAAGTTTCTTTGCCATTACAATAAGATCGTAAGCCATGTCCGGATGACAACCAAACTTGCGGCTTAAAGGCCAGTCGGCAGTTGCAGAAGTATCAATGAGGATGCGGACATAAACACGGCTGCCCGGTGCGTACTTTGCAATGTTCTTTAAGTCTTCCTTGCTGTCCGTAGCAAACATGCGCACGCCCTTGCCGTAAAAATATTCAATGTCCTTTGCTTTTTTAATTGTGTTTCCGTAAGAAAGCCTGTCCGGGCTTACGTTGAACTTCAGGATTTTATCAAGTTCGTAGCGGCTTGCAATGTCGAAGCAGCTGCCCATATCTGCAAGCATCTTCAATACAGGGTCGCCCGGGTTTGCCTTTATGGCGTAGAAAATCCTTGCGTATGGGAAAGAATCCTTAAGGCGTATAAAGTTCTGCCTGATTGTGTGAAGGTTAATTACAATGTTTGGAGTTTCTAAATCCTTTGAAAATGACAAAAACTTCTGCCAGTCTTTGTCTGAAACGTAGTCGTGGCGATTTAACATAAACGATACCACCCGAATGAAATGCAGACTTCATGCGAATCTGCCCACGCAGCGACATCGTCCCGGTTTTCCGGACTGGTTCTTACACGGTAATTGTCTTTTTACAGCAAAAATCAAATCATGTAAATATGTTTTAACAGGAAATTTACTTTTTATGGATAAAAAAAAACGCCACGACAATATAATTACACAGTAGCCACAGCTTCTTCTGCTATTGATTTTATCTTTTCTACAGGGAATTTTGTAACTGATGAAATAAAATCAAAAGGACAGTTTTTCTTTAACATTTCTAGAATGATTTCCTTAGTCTGCTCTTCCTTTGCAGCCTGAATATCATCACCAAAAACTTCCTGAATAAATTCATGTATCGGTTTATTTACCATATAGTCCTCCTTTTCAATTCCTTTTAAATTGCCGGCACGTTTTGCCAAAACCTTATTCTTCATTTCTGCAGGATTTGAACAGTTAAAATCGTGCATTAAATTTCCGATTGGTGTATCTCCACGAAATGAACCATTCACATAAATAATGTTTGTTTCATCTCCAAATAAAGCCAAAGAATGGCTGTATCGCCTGGCAACATAATAAACGGGAAGTCCGTCTCCTACAATATCATTCTCTGTAATAAATATTACAAAGGTCTCCGGCAAATTGTCAACATCATCACCAATATTAAGTTCATTTGCATCAAGCAGGGAACTATGATAGCGTGCACGCTTTGGTTTTGCACCTGAAGAAGCACGTTGAATTTCAATATCATAGATTTTCCCCGTGCTGTCCGTTGCTTTTACATCAAGGCGCAAAGATCTGCCATGCAGGTTCTTAATGTTAGCCTGGCTTACAGACGATATTACTTTTAAAGTTGGATTTTCCAAAATGATTTGAAGGACAATGGATGTGCATTCAAGTTCATTTTCAAAAAACTTCGTCATGAACTCATCATCAATGAGCCGGTAATTTCGGATTCTTTCAAGGATTTTTTGTTCCTTGATGTCATCAGTTATTAATTTCTTCATATATATTATATAACTGAAAAAAAATAAAATATGTCACTTTTTTAGGAGAAAAATATAAATTTATAAAAAATCAGCTTATTTTATCTGCAAAGATGGGAATTATTCAGAATGAATAAAAAACCGCCACCAGAAATGATGACGGTTTTATAAAATCTAGCCTAAATAGCTAAACTTATTTAGTAGCTAAAATAGCAATACCTGGCAATGTTTTGCCTTCCAAGAATTCCAAAGATGCACCGCCGCCTGTTGAAACGTGGCTCATCTTGTCTGCAAGGTGGAACTTGTTTACTGCAGCAACTGAATCACCGCCGCCAACAACTGTCATGGCACCCTTGCCTGTTGCTTCTGCTACAAGGCGTGCTACTGCTTCTGTTCCCTTTGCAAAGTTGTCAAATTCAAATACACCTACAGGACCGTTCCAAACGATTGACTTTGATGCAAGGATTGCATTCTTGTAAAGTTCAACTGTCTTAGGACCAACATCCATACCCATAAGGTTTTCCGGAAGATCTACGCTGTCTACTGCAACAGGATCCTTGTCTGCAAATTCTGCACCACCAACATGGTCTACAGGAAGAAGAATCTTAACGCCTGCTTTTTCTGCCTTTGCAAGAAGGTGTTTTGCTGTATCAATGAAGTCATCTTCTACAAGAGACTTTCCGATAGAGTGTCCCTGTGCCTTAAGGAATGTATAAGCCATACCGCCGCCAACAATGAGTGTAGAAGCGTTCTTCATAAGGCTTTCAAGAACTGCAATCTTAGAAGAAACTTTTGCACCACCGATGATTGCTGTCATTGGCTTTTCAGGATTTGTTACCATTGGCTGAATGTATTTAACTTCTTTTTCCATAAGGAATCCGCCAACAGATGGTACAGGCATGAACTTAGCAATAGAAGCTGTAGAAGCCTGATCGCGGTGTGCTGTTCCGAATGCATCGTTTACAAAGATGTCTCCGTATGTAGCAAGTTCTTTTGCCATTACGTCGCGTTCTGCGCTGTCTTTAGAAGTTTCTTCCTTGTGGAAGCGTACGTTTTCAAGCATTGCAACTGCACCATCTGGAAGGGCGTCGATTGCTGCCTTCTGTCCAAGTGCATCAGGAAGGAATGTAACTTCTTTGCCAAGTTTTTCTGCAAAGTACTTTACAACTGGAGCCATGCGGTTTTTGCCGTTGATGAACTTTTCTGCATCTGCATCTGTCCATGTTTTTCCGGCCTTAGCTGCTTTTTCAGCTGCCTTTTTAACATCCTTTTTTGGATCTCCAAGGTGACTCATAAGAACAAGTGAGCGTGGTCCCTGTTCAAGAATGTACTTGATTGTTGGGAGAGCTGCCATAATACGTGTGTCGTCCTGAACAACACCGTCTTTCATTGGTACGTTGAAGTCTACGCGCATAATGATGCGTTTGCCTTTAAGATCAACATCTTTTACTGTCTTAATCATATAAAATGTTCCTCCAGTGGAATTTTGTCCAAAAGTATAAATAAAATATAATGGTTTTTACTATAGAATTCAATCAGATAAAAACCTGGCATAAATTAGCTTTAAATAATAGATGCTGAATCAAGTTCAGCATGACGGCTGTCATCCTAGATTTCAAAATCAAGGCAGGCGCGGTGTGCCGTAAAAGGACGCACATATTTGTCTGCCACTGCAACGTGTTCCGGATGCTTTGAATATGCAGCAAGGTCTTCTGCACTTTCAAAGGCTGAATCAAGCATAAGGTCTCCGGTAGATGTGGGAAGATTGTCTGTTACAACTTTAATTTCCTTTATCTGAGGAACTTTGCCTTTTAAGGCTTCAAGTCCTTCCTTAATGTCTTTCTTTACCTTTGCCTTTTCTTCTGCAGGCATTTCTTTTAAAGTCCAGATTATAACGTGCTTTACCATGTTTTACTCCTGTTTTTATTTTGGTTTATGGGCCTATAAGATTTCCCGGATTAAATGAATCAGGTCATTTTCACGGCTTACAGGTTTTAAAGATTCCTTTATGGCTGCCTTTTCTTCTGCTTCTGCTGCCTGTGTTGCGGCCTTTCCGTCTGCATCTGCGGCTGGCCTGCTGTCTGTTGCAGAATTTCCGTTCTGGTTTTCTGCGTCGTCCTTATTCTTTACAAGAATGATTTCATCACCAACGTTAAGGGTATCGTAGAAGCCGTTTTTCTTATACTTGCCTTCTGAAATTTCTTCGTCGCAGGCAGTTACCTTTACAGTGCCAAGGAAGTCTTTTTTGTTAAACCTGATTCCAGGACCTTCGTCGTTGGTTTCTATCCTGCCCTTGCGCACAATGTTGAATTCTGCACCAACGTCAATGCCGTCGTTTTTGCCAAGGTCAAGCAAAAGTGTTCCCTGAACATTCTGCAGGACTTTTCCGCGTATTGGCAGAATATCCAGGACACCGGAGCGGAAGCGCTGCAATGATTTTGCCATACAGTCGTTGCCCGTTCTGTAAACGTGGATTTCTTTTGTTTTAGTTCCTGTCCTTGCAGAATAAATCGTAGCGTCTATGGAATATGTGCGTTCCGTTTCTTCTGACGTCATTATTACAAAATAGTCCCTGCCCTGTGTTCTTGCCAGGCGGAATGCTTCTCCGTAACTTGCAACGGGTTTTGCTTCTACATCAACTGCAGTAGAAGGCACGCCGTTAAAGGACACCCTTGCAGCAAGGGCAGAAATTTCTTCCAGGTCTGCATGGAAAAGCTGAACAGGCTTTTTTGTATAATAAATGCCGATGTTCCATCTTGTCTTGTCTATATAAAAAGGGTCAACGTTCCAGCGGGAAGCAATGTTGTTTTTCAAAAGGCTTTCGTAGTTTTCTATGGCATCATCGTTTTTAATCTGTGCCCGTGTTCTTTTAGATGCAGGTGAATTTTCGTCACGCTGAACTTCCGTTCCGTTATTTAGAACTTCTGCATTTTCCTTTATGAACTTCAGCTGCTGAAGGTAAAGTTCATATAGTCCGTCACGTTCAAGCATTTCTGCAAAGGACTGACGCACGGCTGCATTAAGGGGAGCAACGGAAAGTGCCTTCTGATATTCATAACGTTCAGAAATGCCGTCAAAGTTTCGTCCGAATTCTTCTGCCTTTTTTGAATGATACTGTGCCCACGAATTACGTCTCGGGTCTTCTATTGTCAAAGTCTGAGCAACAAGAAGTTCAAGGGCGTTTCTCATTACTTCGTCCTGAGGGTTTATATTAAGGCCCGTCTGGTATGTTTCTATGGCATCGAAATTACGTTCAAGTTTCTGCTGTGAAAGTCCCTTTAAATACCATGCAGTTGAACATTCCCTGTTGCGCCCGATGCGGAAGTCACAGATGTCTATTACTTCTTCATACCTTCCCTGTGCATAAAGAATCTGACCAAGCAAGGCATAGGCTTTATCCAGGTCTCCGTTAATCTGCATTGCTGCCCTTGCACGCTGTTCCGCCGTTGCATAGTCACCGGCCTTTGCAGAAAGGTAAGAAGCCATATAATGAACTTCTGCTTCTCCGCTGTAAAAAGAAAGTGCCTGCTTTATATACTGTTCTGCAGCGGCAGTCTTGCCCATTTCAGAGCTTACCAGAGCAAGGGAAAGCAATGCCTTTTTATTGGAAGAATCGCGCTTAAGTGCATCTATGTAACGGCCTTCTGCAACACTGATTCTGCCGTCAAGAAGGTCAAGTTCTGCAAGACCGAATCTTGCATCTACGTTGTTAGGATAGCGTTTTAATATAGAAGAAAAAACTTCTTTTGCTTCATCAATTCTGCCCAGGGAAATTAAAGCAAGGCCTTTTAAATTCTGAACTTCAGCAAGACTGCGTTCATACTTTGCCGCATTGTCTGCATACTGAACGCAAAGGTCGTAGCTGCCAAGGGCATAAGAGCACAAGGCCATGTTATACCACACCTGACCATACTGAGGATTTTTTAAAAGTGCTTCCTGATACAAATCCATGGCATCAAACCACTGCTTGCGTTCCTGAAGTTCCTGTCCTTCATTAAAAAGTTCAAGGGCACTTTTGTCTGTTCCGGCTTCCTGTGCAGACAAAGAAACTGCAGCAGCCAGTGCCACAAATAAAGATGTAAGTTTTTTCATATTCCCCCGCCTTACAAAAAATTGCAAAGTCCACCCGGTTTTGATTACGGTTTAATCTGCCGTCTCGCTGTGCTTAACGATTTTTATTGTATTTACTTTATGTCCTTCCATTTCCTGAACTATAAAGTCATAGTCCTTCCATGAAATCTTTTCAAACTTTACAGGAATCTTTCCAAACAGGTCAAAGACAAATCCGCCTAAAGTATCAAATTCTTCTGTTGGAAAAGCTGCATTGATTTCTTCGTTCAGGCTGTCTAGGTCAACCCTGGCATCACAAATCCAGACGTTATCTGCAAGGGTAATTATATCTTCACGTTCGTGGTCAAATTCATCCTGAATATCGCCGACGATTTCTTCTATAATATCTTCCATGCAGACAATGCCGCTGATTCCGCCGTATTCGTCAATGCCCACAGCAATATGCACATGGCGTCTTTTAAATTCACGAAGAAGGCTATCTATGTGCTTGCTTTCCGGGACAAAGTATGGCTTGCGGATTATTTTTTCCAGATCTATTGCCTGCTTTGAAGCAAGGACAGTGATTAAATCCTTTACATAAAGGACGCCAACAACATTGTCTATGCTGCCGTTGTAAACAGGAATCCTTGAATGGCCGCTTTCAGAAACCTTCTGCAAAAGTTCTTCTTCCGGCGTGTCTAAAGAAATAAAGTCAACGTCAATGCGCGGAACCATAACTTCCTTAACCGTAGTTGCAGAAAGTTCTTCTACACCCTGAATCATGTCGTTCTTTTCTTCTGCAAGAATTTCTTTCTGCGCTTCTTCCTGAGTCTGATTTTCTTTTTTTGTTTTTTTGTCTTTATTAAGCTTAAATAAGTTCATAATTTTCAAATTGTTCCATTAATTTTTTCTGAAGGACAAGCATTTCGCATACAGGTTCAACGCCCTTTTCTACATGTTCTTCTCCGTGGTCATATCCGTTTAAATGAAGTATGCCGTGAATTATAAGACGCTTTAGTTCTTCATTCTGGCTTACTTCAAAGTATTCTGCATTTTTTGGCAGCGTGTCAACGCTTATGGCAATGTCTCCTGCCTGAAACCAGGTTTTGCCTTCTTCGTCCGTGTATTCTTCTCCGTTTTCAAAACTTAAAACATCAGTAGGCGAATCAATGTGCCTGTAATCTGAATTAAGTTTCTGAATCATGGCATCAGAGCAGAACATGATGGAAAATTCTTCATCATCGTAACCAGCTGCTTCTACTACTTTCTGGGCAAAGGGTTCTATTTTTTCAAGCCAGGAAGGTTCAGCCATGCCTTCTTCCGTGCTTACAAAAATCTGGTTCATCAGTTTTTTTCCTTTTTTTCTTTTGCAGAGCGGGCAGCCTTTTCTGCCTTTTCCTTTAAAGATTTCTTTTCTTCTGTTTTTTCTGCCTTTACGGAAGATTTTTTGTCTTCTGTTTTCTCTGTTTTTTCAGTTTTCTCTGTTTTTTCTGATTTTACCAGAGTCTTTTTTTCTTCTGTCTTTGCTTCCTTATTTTCAGAAGTTTTCTTTTCTGCAGCTTCTTCTTTTTTATCTTCTTTCTTGTCTTCTTTCTTTTCTTCTGCAGGTTTTTCTTCTACAAGCTTTAAATTGCTTTCTGCATCATTCTTTTTTTCCTGCTGAGGCAGAACCTGCGGCTGCTGCTGTGCCTGCGGGCCGTCCGGGTCTTTCTGGTCAGGGTACTTTGTGCGGCTGTGGTAATAGCCTGCAAGAATCTGAACAAAGGCATCGTGAATTTTTGTAATGTCGCTGAATGTAAGGTTACAGTTTTCAAGCTGCTTCTGTTCTATTTTTGCCGTAATAAGGGTTGTAATGAATTTTTCAAGGCGCGGAACGCTTGGCTTGTCTAAAGAACGGCATGCTGCTTCTACAGTGTCGGCAAGCATTACGACGGCACTTTCCTTTGTTGAAGGCGGATTCCCTGTATAAGAATAATCTTCCGGCGAAACATCCGGGTTTAATTTAAGTGCTTCATTATAAAAATATGCAATAACCTGGTTTCCGTGGTGTTCAGAAATAATATCGATTACCTGCTTCGGGAGCCTTAGTGAATGTGCCTTTTCTATGCCGCGCTTAACATGAGTCCTGATTACGCTTGCAGAAAGGGACGGATTTATTTCCTTATGAATGTTTTCTCCGCCGCCCTGATTTTCTACAAAGTATTCAGGGTTGTCCATTTTGCCTATGTCGTGATAGTAGGCACCAACACGGGCAAGCAGGGGATTGGCACCAACTTCGTTACATGCTGCTTCTGCAAGGGACGCAACCATAAGGGAATGGTTATAGGTTCCGCTGGCTGTAACAAGCATCTTTTTCATAAAAGGATTATTTAAATCGCTTAAATCCATAAGGCGGAAGACGGAAGCTGTATTAAGCAAAAGTTCAAGAGGTGTAAGAAGTCCAAGGCACAAAATGCCAGAGAAAAATCCGTTTAAAATAACACCGATAATGGCACCAACGCCGTTTGTAACGGAATCGTTAAAAATAATTTCAAAGGTTACAAGGAACACTGCATTCAATGCAGCCTGAAGTCCGGATACAAAAACCATATCAGTTCTTCTGTCAATCTTGCGCACAAGGCGTGAAGAAGCAAAAGAAGAAGCAAGAACAAAAAGGAACGGCACAATCTGATATGAAGTTGCATTAAGTACTGCAAGAGAAATCATTATGGAAAAGAAAACTGCATTTAGCTGACCGAAAAGAATTGCAATCAGAAATACAAAAAGCGGCGCAGGAATAATTGCGCAAAGTGCAAAGGAAGACGAAAAATAACTTATCTTTGCACCGAAAATTGCTGAAGCAAAAATAATCAGATAGAAGACACATTCCGTCAGCAGTTCCTTAAATTCAATCATGTTTGGCTTAAAATAAATTTTAGAAAAGAAAAAGAAAAACAGGACAAGCATTAAAATATGGTAAATTATTGAATTGGCAAAAGACCTGTAGTCAATGTAAACAGGAGATTCTGACATCTTCTTTAACTTTGCATATCCTTCTTCCGTAATGGCAAAACCTTTTCTTATAACCTTTTCACCTTTTTCTATGGGAATAGGATTATCGTAGTCGGCAGGCAGAGTTTTAATTGCCTTGATTGTAACGTCTGCAATCTGGCCTACTTCATAATCTTCTATCTTAAAGGAAGAAACCGTACTGGTTGTAGAAATCTTTACAAAGCAAAGTGCAATTGCCACTGCCAAAGTTATGGACATAAGAATCAGAATCTGATAGCTGCCTTTAAAATAGGACTTCAAGGAATCTGAAATTATAGCCCATACTGTTTTTCTGTCGTCATTCTTCTTCATTTTCATACGCCTGTATAATTTTCTTTACAAGTTGGTTTCTGACTACGTCGCCTGAATTAAGCATGGCAATGGCAATTCCTTCCACACCGCGCAGAATTTCAAGTGCGTGAACAAGCCCGGATGTAATCTTTTTTGGCAGATCAATCTGGCTCGGGTCACCTGTAATAAAAACTTTAGAATTTTCACCCATACGGGTTAAAAACATCTTCATCTGTTCCTTAGTCGTATTCTGTGCTTCATCTAAAATTACGGCACAGTCGTTTAAGGTGCGTCCCCTCATGTAAGCAAGGGGTGCAACTTCGATTATACCATTATCTGTAAGTCTTTTAACAGTCTCTTTTGGCAAAACAGAGCCCATGGCATCATAGAGTGGCCTTATGTAAGGATTTATTTTTTCGTTTAAATCACCTGGCAAAAACCCAAGGCTTTCTCCTGCTTCTACAACAGGACGTGTAAGGACAATTGAATTTACTTTATGGGAAAGCAAAAGCTTTAGTGCTTCTGCAACGGCAAGAAAAGTTTTTCCGCTTCCGGCAGGTCCGCATGCAAAGACCATATCGCTGCTGCGCATTTTCTGAATCAGTAAAGCCTGCCCCCGTGTCCTTGGGTAAACTTTTTTTATGCCGCCTGGAATTGAAATTGAATAACGAGAAAAAAACTCATGGTCGCCTGTGCCGCCGTTATTTAAAACAGACTGAATCAGTTCTGCATCTGTAACTGTGTTTCCGTCAACTGAAAATTCATCTAAAATGCGGTTTATGATAAAGCTGAACTGCTGCTGAAGTTCTGCATCTTCCGTCTCTATGCTTAGTTCGTTTCCCTGTGCAAAAACTTCAAGTCCAAGAAATTCTTCTATATATTTTAAATTGCAGTCGTTGGTTCCGCAGACGCGGGCAAGGACACTGGAATCCGGAACAATTATGGTAAAAGGAATCATACTAGTCCTCAAAACTTCCGGTCTTCAATTCTTCTGCAACACGGAGCCAGCTCTGGTATCTTTCCTGTGAAATCTGGCCTTCTTCTACTGCCTTGCATATTGCACAGTTTTTTTCTCCGTTGTGGGTGCAGCTCATGCCAAAACCGCACTTGCCAAGGAAAGGAACAAATTCCCTGTAATAAAGGGCAAGGTTTTCTGCTGAAATATCGTGCAGAAGGAAACGGCGCACGCCAGGTGTGTCTATTATGTTTGCCGTTGCATCCATTAAACCGCCCATTAAGGCTTCGTTTAATTGCAGGTGGATTAAAGTTCCCTTTGTTGTGGTATGGCATCCCTTGCCGTATTTTTTAGAAAGGCTGCCTGTCTTTAAAACCACATTGTTATCCAGAACATTTATGATTGAACTTTTGCCTACGCCGCTCTGGCCTACAAATGCAGAAAGTTTATTTTCTATAAGATGTGCAAGTTCTTCTATGCCTTCGCCTGTTCTTGCACTGGAACGGATTACTTTATAGCCAGTCTTTTCCCATATATCAAGCTGATTCTGGAATTCTTCTGACTGGCCTGCTTCAAGGTCATATTTATTACATACAATGACAGGCGTAATTCCTTCGTATTCTGCCTGGGCTAAGGCTCTGTCAATAAACCTTGGCCTGAATGGCGGTTCGTCAGGAGTTGTAACGATTAAAAGGTAATCAAGATTTGCAGCTAAAAGCTGTGGTTCGCGCTTTTTAATGTTCCAGCGCACAAATTCGTTTTTACGGGGAACAAGGGAAACTATCTGTCCCTTTTCTTCTTCTAATGTTTCGTCGTCTAAAGTAACAATATCACCAGGTGCAAGGGGATTATAATATCCTTCAACGCCTTTAAGGATTTTTCCTTTGATAGAACAGTCACGCGTTATGCCGTCGTCACATTCAACTTCAAAAACATTTTTACTGCCGCTTATAATAAGTCCATTCATCTGCCTTATATTGTATAGTATATTTAAAAAAAATGCACGGGCAAAAGCATATATTTTACAAAACAGGTCGAATGTTGAGTTTTAGAACAATTTGCAACATACTATTTTGTCTTGCAGATAGACGCCGTAGGCAGGTTCAGGAATGAAAAAAAATCTGCACAAACGTAGTGCGGCACTGGCAGCGTAGCTTCTAGCCAGCCTTTTTTTCAGGCCTGGTTCTGCCGAAAGGCGTCTATATTCTACAAGACAGTAATTTACTATTACTCAACATTCGACATATCAGTTAAAGTTTAACTGACCGCTGCCGGCTGAAACTTTAATTTCAGCACCTTCGGCAAACCTGCCTTCAAGAATAAGCTTTGACAAAGGATTTTCTACCCATGTCTGGACTGCACGCTTTACAGGGCGGGCACCAAAGTTAGGGTCGTAGCCTTTTTCTGCAATGAAGTCCAGTGCGCTCTGGTCAAAGACAATGGAAATCCTTCTGTCTGCAAGACGCTTTGCAACACGTTCCAGCTGAATCTTTACAATGCTTGCAATGTGCTCTTTTCCAAGACGGTTGAACATCACAATTTCATCTATTCGGTTAAGGAATTCAGGGCGGAAACAGTTCTTTAAAAGACCGTCTATCTTCTTTTCAAGTTCCTTTTCCGTGCCTGGTGCTGCATCAAGAATCAAGTCTGAACCCAGGTTGCTTGTCATTATGATGATGGTGTTCTTAAAGTCTACAACCCTGCCCTGACCGTCCGTAAGCCGTCCGTCATCAAGAACCTGAAGCAGGACATTGAATACATCCGGATGAGCTTTTTCAACTTCATCAAGGAGGATTACGGAATAAGGTCTGCGTCTGACTGCTTCTGTAAGCTGGCCGCCTTCATCATAGCCTACGTATCCCGGCGGTGCTCCAATAAGGCGGGTAACACTGAACTTTTCCATATACTCGCTCATATCGATTCTTGTAAGTGCCTTTTCATCGTTAAAGAGAAAGTCTGCAAGGGTCTTGGCAAGTTCAGTTTTACCGACACCAGTCGGCCCAATAAACATAAAGCTTCCAAGGGGCTTATTAGGATCAGAAAGGCCTGCCCTGTTACGCCTGATGGCATCGGCAACTACAGAAACTGCCTTTTCCTGACCGATAACGCGCTTGTGAATTACGTCTTCCAGCTGTAGGTACTTCTGTTTTTCTCCCGTCATCATTTTGCTTACAGGAATTCCAGTCCATGCAGAAACTACGCGGGCAATGTCTTCTTCCGTAACTTCCTTCTGCAAAAGGGACTTGCGCTCTTCTGTTTCTCCGCCGCCTTCCATTGTTTCGGTTTTTGCCTTTTCGCTTGCAAGGTTCTTTTCAAGTTCCGGAATTACGGAATATTTAAGTTCTGCTGCCTTTTCAAGATTGCCTTCACGGGTAAACTTTTCAAGGTCAAACTTTGCTTTTTCCAGGTCTTCCTTTACCTTGCGGCTGCCTTCTATAAGCTTCTTTTCGTTTTGCCACTGAAGCTTCATGGCATCGCGCTGACTCTGGATTTCTGCAAGTTCCTTTTCAAGCTTTTCAAGGCGTTCCTTGCTTGCCTGGTCGTCTTCCTTTTTCAAAGACTGGCGTTCAATTTCAAGCTGCATGATTTTGCGTTCAAGCTTATCAAGTTCTACAGGCTGGCTTTCAATTTCCATCTTGAGCCGGCTGGCAGCTTCATCTACAAGGTCAATGGCCTTATCAGGCAGGAATCGGCTTGTAATGTAGCGGTTGCTTAAAACAGCAGCACACACAAGGGCATCATCATTGATTTTTACGCCGTGATGAATCTCGTACCTATCCCTTAGTCCACGAAGGATTGCAATTGTATCTTCTACCGTAGGCTCCGGGCAGAATACCTGCTGGAACCTTCGTTCAAGGGCCGCATCCTTTTCTATGTACTTTCTGTATTCGTTAAGGGTTGTGGCACCAATTACGTGCATTTCTCCACGGGCAAGGGCAGGCTTTAAAAGATTGCCTGCGTCCATGCTTCCTTCCGAAGCACCTGCACCGACAATAGTATGAAGTTCATCTATAAAGAGAATTATCTGGCCATCACTTTTAGAAACTTCCGTAATTACAGCTTTAAGCCTTTCTTCAAATTCTCCGCGATATTTTGCACCTGCCACAAGGGAACCCATATCAAGGGAAAGAAGCCTTTTGTCTTTTAAGCTTTCAGGAACATCTCCGCTTGCTATACGGCGGGCAAGGCCTTCTACAATGGCCGTCTTGCCGACACCTGGTTCGCCGATTAAAACAGGATTGTTCTTTGTGCGTCGGCTTATTACCTGCATTACACGGCGTATTTCTTCGTCACGGCCGATTACAGGATCTATTTTATCCTGCCTTGCACGTGCAGTAAGGTCTATGCAGTATTTTTCAAGGGAACGCATTTTGCTTTCAGGGTCCTGACTGTCTATGGTCTGGTTGCCGCGGACTTTCTGCAAAGCTTCAAGAAGTGCATTTCTTGTGCATCCCATTCTGCGAAGCATTTCACCTGCATTGTCTTCTGCCTGACTCATGGAAAGCAGGACGTGCTCTACAGAAAGGAACTGATCTTTTAGAGAAGCCATTTCTTTTTCTGCCTTGGCAAGGGTCTTCTGTGCACTGGAAGAAAGAGCCATCTGAGCCTGTCCTTTTACAACAGGATACTGGTCCAGAAGTTTTTCTGTTTCTCCTAAAAGCTTTTCCTTTGGAATGCCCACGCATTCTACAAGAGGGGGAATAAGCCCGTCCTTTTGCTCAAGGAAGGCCTTTAAAATATGCTCGTTTCCTATTTCGCTGTGGTCGCACTGACTTGCAATGGAAGAGGCAGTCTGAAGTGCTTCCTGAAGTTTTATTGTCATCTGTTCGTAATTCATATGCTTACCTCCGTTCACTAAATAAAGATAAGCAATTAGAACAAAAAAAACAAATTTTATAGACTTTTTTTACTTGCAAAAGGTGTTTGAGTAATAGCTCTCAAGGTGTTTGAGTAATAGCTCTCAAGGTGTTTGAGTAATAGCTCTCAAGGTGTTTGAGTAACAGTTCTCAAGGTGTTTTAGTAACAGCTCTCAAGATAACTGTTCTATATTTAGCAGGATTCCCCGCCCTGCTCCAGATTGCCGTATTCGCAGACGCACTTTGAAATTTCTGCCTGTTCAATAAGTTCAAGGGACTTTTTTACTATTTTATAAAGCTTTATTTTGCCCCTGCCTGTGCCAGAAGACAGAACGCGCATAACCTTACGGTTTCCTTCAGGGCTTTCGTAGTCCCTTAAAAACAAATCTTTTGTTCGGCAGTAAACGTCAATGTCAATTACATATTTTTTATCGTTGACGCTGCAAGACCAGTGAAGTTTAGGGCCAATATCATCGTCCGTAATTTCCTGGCAGTCGTGAATCACTGTAAATTTCTTTTTTTTGTCTGCATGAAATTCAATTTTCTTTCCTTCTAAGCAGACAAGAACAGAAAGGCGGCCTTTATATTCCCCCTGAACTGCAATGGAAGAATTCTGCAAAATGCCACCCGTAATCTGGCTTTTAATAAAAGAAGAGCTTAAATGAAAGAAAGGAGAAGAAAAATCCTTTCCCCAGTTTTTATCGTAATAGCCGAAGGACTTTTTAGGTTCAATGTCAAATTCTTCATCATTAAAAATTATTTTTCCGCTGAAATCAGTTTTTCCGCCGGGAACAGACCAGTTTATGTCTTTTGATTTATATTTATGGTCAAAGGAAATTGCACGTTCAAATTTAAGGTTCCATTCCATAGAGCCTGCGTTGCCCATATATTCAGGATGTTCAACTAAATCCTTTTCTGTAACGCAAACGGAACCGCAGGTAAAATCTTCTCCTATAAGGCACTTCTTGTCCTGATCAGATCCATTTACGCAGAGGATTAAATCTTCATTCCTTAAATCCACATCATCAAGGGCATAATAATTGTTATACTGACGGCAGACAGAAGAAAGGGATCCTGCACGGATCATAAAAAAGGAAAGATTTACTAAAGTCTGAGAATTGAAATTTTTTGCAGCTTCAGTTCCGGCAAGGGCATACTGGATATCGGCTGCCATATTTGTATCATAGCGGTTTTTAAAACCAAGAACAGGAGACTTTGGCGATAAAACAGGATTTACACAATAGAATTCTATAAAGAAAGTTTTTTCTTCGCCGGTAACGCTGCTGACACCGTTTGTAACAAACCGCCAGCGGTCAAAACCGCATTTACGCTGCACACCCTTTAGCCTAAGTTTTTCATTCTGGCGAATTTTTTTTGATACCATAAGTTCTTCCTGCCGAAAATAATTTCTCTTTTTAATCTTCGGCAAAAAAGACCCCATAGTTAAGGCATAACTAATTTTTTCAATTTATCAACTGAACATTTTATTCAATGAATTCTTGAATTCCGTATTGTCTATAGGAAAGTGTTCGTCAAGATATTCAAAACAGTTCTGTGCACCGCGCTGAACATGTTCATACCAGATTGAATAAAGTTCAGGTTCAAAATTTGGTCCCGGAAAAGGAGCACCCTGAACATCTGATACAAGCTGCCTCATAAGCTTTGTTAATTCTTCAATATTTTCCTTTGTCATATACCCTCCGGCCCTTAAAAGCCCCTGTTATATCTAAAAAAAGTAAATGCAATATTCTTAACAATTATACATTTAGTTTAATTATTTTTCCACACCTTTTTTGTATTTCCTGGCTAAGAAGGGATTTTCCGCATAAAACTACGGATTTACCCGTCTTTTTGGCCTGTTCATAACGGTGGCAGGATTTTTCTACGCCCTTTTTGCTTACCTTAAGCAGCATGGAAATTCTTTTAGTACATTCTGCATTGGAACCGCCGTATAAAATCCTCATTATGCCAGAAGCTCCCCTTGTATGGGGTGTCATAGGTTCAATGTCATCGGCATAGATTCCGCAGATGGCATGTTCAATTTCTTCCTGTGTAAAATTCCTTTCCTTAAGGTTTTCAAGGACACTTTCTAAAACCATAAGGGAATCAAAGGGCTTAGGGTCTCTGTAAGTTCCGTAACGGCTCATGTTAAGGCTTCCGTTTACGCTGAAAAAAACACCGTACGCACCACCTGCCATGCGCACCTTTGTCCATAGTTCCGTTTTTTCAAGGCAGTGTGCAAGGACTTCATCTTCTACATATTCTTTGCTTCCTGCAGGGGAACTTTTTACTGCACAGGCCGCATAGCCGATGTCACCTGGAATTATGATGACTTCATCTGCAAGTACTTTTTTTGCTGCATTTGCAGTCTTTGCCGCTGCATTAGCAGTTCCTTCAAGTTCCGTAATCTTTATAAAGTCTGAAAGTTTTGTATTCCTCTTTTCCTTTGGATAAACAAGGTTCAGGTTCTGCACCATTAAGGCACTTCTTTTCTTAAAAAGTTCAATTCCATTTTTGTCTGCAATAACCGTAAAAAGTGCACCGCCAGATTTTATGGTGCTGAAAATATCCGTAAGCTTATTCTGAATCTGGTTTACGTTTGCTTTTAAAAGAGAGCCGAAAGTCTGCCTGCAGGTAAGGCCGTCCATAATTTCTGCAACGGCACAGGTTTTATTTAAAGTCCTTGAAGCACGCATGGCAGCATATGAATGTGCATTAGGCACTAAAGTGGAATTAATGCCAGACCACACACCCTGAATAATTGTCTTAAGGCGCTTTGCATCAGAAAAATCAACGCCGCTTATGCAGTCTTCTATTATTTTAAAAACTTCATCTGTTTTTTCTTCAAGATATTTAAACCTGATTACAAACCATTCGCGGCCGGCAAGCAAGGGGTTTTCTTCTGCATATTTTTTATAAATGTCTGCAACAGTGGCACGGCGCACACCGGCAGAAAATGCACCCATTACTTTATCTGCAACGGATGTGGCCTGTTCCCAGCTAAGGCTGCCCCAGCCCATGTCCGTTACGGTTTCTTCAAGCAATGGCAAATAAAGATAATCTTCTGCCTTAAGCACGTCCACAGGAAACCCTATTGTGCCGTAAACAACACCGTTGCATGGTTCTTCAGAAGAAATAAGCGGCACTCCTTTTACCAAAGATTTTTTTGCCCTAATGCCGTCGTCTATAACTTCCAGGTCTTTTACCTGAACAGCAGGAATAATTGCAGTATCACTACTGTTCTGAAAGGCTTCCATTGCATCAAGTTTTTCCTTTATTTTATTGATGCCTGTTTTTTTGCAAAGGCTTTTTATGATGGCGTTTTCTTTTCTGGAACGTTTTTCAGTGTATTCAGCAGATGGAATTATTACGCCAAGTGAAAATTCCTTATTGTCTATAAAGTATTTTTTTATAAGCTTTTTAAGGTAGTCCTTATCATCCGCAAGGGATTTTTTAAGTTCTTCCGTTTCTTTCCTTTTGCTTACAAACTTCCATGGCTCCATGCCATAAGTCCAGCTGCGCAAAACCTGGCGCAAAATTATTATGCTGTATGGCCCGCCGGAACTGCTGCGCTGCACTTCAAGGTTTCTTATTTCAAAATCCATAAGGGCACGTTCCACATCATTCTGCGGAAAGCCTTCTTTTTCCAGCTGGCGTAAAACTTCAAATACAGTCTTCTTAAATTCATTTTTCTGTTCTTCCTGCATTTCTGAAAAAGCAAGGGTAAAGGAAACATGAAAACTATTTAAGGCCGGGCCAGACAAAGGTGAAACTGCACTGTCAGGAAACTTTTTTAAAAGAGCCTTTCTTAAAGGTGCACTGTCGCTGCCTAAAAGAAGGTCGTAAAGCATGGCAACTTCGCAGCCGTTAACGGAAGAATCTGCAATGCTTTTGCCAAAGTTCCACGCCAATGTAATGGTAGGCTTTTCATTGACTTTTTCTGCAGGAGCAAGAGCCTTAAAGTTTTTCTTTGGCGGCTTTACATCCGGGTCGCGTACAACAACTTTTCTGCCATAAGAAGAAACTTTAGAAATTACATTTTCTTCAAGAAAATCAAGCTGCTCTTGTGTAGGAATGTTTCCGTAAAGGAAAACAAGACAGTTGTTTGTGCAGTAATGTTTTTTATGGAATGCACGCAGCTTTTCTAAAGTAAGTGAAGAAATTACAAGGGGGTCTCCGCCGGAATCATAATTGTAAACGGAACCCGGGTAAAGGCAAGCCATAACTTCATCACCTGCAACGCTATTAAATGAAGAATAGTTTCCTTTCATTTCATTGTATACAACACCCTGAATGGTGCAGTTATTTTTTTTATCAGGTTCAAGACGCCAGCATTCCTGCAAAAAAACTTCCGGCCTTAGCAAAGGAAAAAAGACAGCATCTGCATAGACAGACATAATGTTAAAGTAGTCTGCCTTTACAAGAGAACTTGACGGGAATACAGTCCTGTCGCTGGCAGTAAAGGCATTAAGATAAGTGTTTATGCTTTGCTTTGTAAGCTGCAGAAAAGGATCTTTAGAAGGATATTTTTTAGAACCGCACAAAACGCTGTGTTCAAGCACATGAGCCGCTCCCGTGCTGTCCTGGGAAGGCGTTCTGAAGGCAAAGGCAAACAAGTTTTCCCTGTCGTCGTTTAAAAGATGAAAAACTTCAAGGCCAGATTTCTGATGCTTAAGATAAATTCCAGTTGCATTAAAATCTTCTATTTTGGCTACATCTAAAACTTTAAAACCTTTATATACTTCATTTTTTTTCAAATGATTTATCATACAAAAACCTCGTCTTCGTCCCTGCCCTTTACCCTTAAATCTCCTTTTTCCCAGGCACGCCGAAGAACTGCATAAAACTGTGATGTCAGGCGTTCGCTGTCTGCGCGGGTAACTTTACCTAAAACAGATTCTTCTTCCAGAATATCAGAACCTCTGTTTTTAGAAACATTGGAAAGTATCTTCTGCCTGAAAGCTTCTGACTTGCCAACAATAAGGATTGCCACATCGCGGTTTTCCATTGCCTGTAAATAATTCTGAATGTATTTGTCGTCTGACCCGATAACGTCTTCTTCTGTAAAAAGCCGCTTTCTTAAATCTGCACCAAGGTCAGGGTCCTGCTCGCTTAAAATTTCCAGAATATTTTCTTCAGAACCGTGGTTCATGCGTTTTAAAATCTGTGCAAGGATTCCGCGTCCGTCCAGGTTGTCAGAGTTTTCCGTGTTCTGCGTCATGAGCTTTTCATGCAGGCTCTGGTCAATTTCTTTCATTACTTCCGGGGAAACACTCTGCATCTTTGCCAGGCGCAGCACAATATTTGTCTTGTCTTCCGGTTCCATCTGGTTTATTACTTTTGCTGCTTTTTCCGGTTCCAGCTGGGAAAGGACAATGGCCTGTATGCCGACGGATTCCCCTTCTATAAGAAGCTTTATTCTTTCTGAGTCTGCATCTGCAAGATATTCAAAAGGCTTGCCGTGCTGATAATGCATGGACTTTGCAAGCATCTGCTCTGCCTTTACGCTGCCGTATGCTTTGGAAAGAATTGTGCGCGCTGTTTCTATACCGCCTTCTTCACGGGCCTTTAATATAAGGCCGTCAAATTCTTCAAGTATCTGTGCTTTTTCTTCCGGAGTGATTTTCTGTATTGTTGCAATTTCTGGAATTATTTTTTCCGTCTGTTCTTCCGTTAAATGGGGAAGGATTTTTGCGGCTTCGTCTAAACCGATGATTACAAGAAACTTGGCAACGCGCCTGTAAATGGATTCGTTTTCGTCTGATGCACCAGGCACCTTTATAAGGCCGCCGGAAGTTAAATTTGCAGCAGCCTTTTTAACGTCTTCTGATGTTGCACTTTTTTTCCTGCCAAACCATGTGCCGGTTTTTGCCGCTTTTTCTGCCTGGCGCAGGTTTTCTTTTTCCAGTGCCTTGTTGTTGTCTTTTTCTATTTTGTCTATAGTTGAATTTACTTTTTCAAAAATCGGTTTATGTACAAGGGGAACATGCCCGGGTTCGCCCTGCTTTCTGATTTCCTTAGATACACTTTTAACTTTTTGTGCTTCCTGCTCTTTTTTATAAGCACCAAATCCGTAGTCCATAAAACAATTATAATGGAAAATGTTTAAAAAATAAATTGATATTGAATAAATTATGGCCTATGCAATTTGTTTTTATTTAAGCTTAAAAATAGAAGACGGAGATTTAACGCTGCCTTCCCTGTATATTTTCCCTGCATCAATTAACGGATTTATAACTTCCTGCAAAAAACGGCTGCGGCTTTTATACATGGTTGATTCCTGCAATTCCTTGATTTTTTTAGGACCAGTCTTTAATAAATCAATCACCTTATCTGTTGCAGGAATATCAAAATCTACTGTCTGATTGTCATACAGCCGGTCATAAAGCCTTAAATCAAGAAAGCCCGGATAAATCATGACACATGGCTGCTTTTCTTCACCTGCGTTTTTATAGC
>JALELH010000059.1 GCA_022768865.1 Spirochaetia bacterium | reverse complement strand
TATCGGTTCTACTTCGCAAGGATTTGAATTTGTTGGTTACAGGATTTTTAAGGATTATAAGATTGTGAGAAAAACCGCTTTAGACAGAAGTGCGAAAACCTTTAAATCATGGAAGAATGGCAAAGTTGACGATTTGTCCTTCTATCGGAGTACGGCAAGCCGTGTTGGACATTGCCAGGGCACGGCCAGTTACAAATGGTACTGTGAATATTTATTGAAAGCGTTGAAGTTTGTTCTGATAGACAGGAAAGAAGAATAAGTTTTAGCTTAGCTTATCCATTTCTTTATTAAAAATATCCTGCATCATTTGCGCCGCATAATCAGAAGCGGGTTCAAGCCATGCTTTTTTAGGAGTGTGTGTACTGGGATATTTTAAGTTCAAAATGTGGGCAGACTTGAAAGAAACGTTGTCGCCGCTTTTTCTAAAAGATGTAACCTTAAAAATAGAATTGTTCATGCGAATAAAGCCGTGTGTTTTGGCAGCAACAAAAGCACGGGCAACATGAGCAGCCTTTTTGCTCTTAAAGTTGGTTGAACCGTGGACAACAAGAGGTTTTATTGCACTGTAATAGTATGAACGGCGGACGGTTTTTGCGTTAGAACCGCCACGGGCTTTTGTTGTTGGAATAACCAAATTTCCGTTTGTACCCCTGTGAGTTCCGCCTTTTTCCTGGCGTTCCATGTATGAGATTTTGTCTGCTGCGCCAGTTTCGCTTTTTATCTGATTCAGCGTTTTTACATTTGCGCCGCATTTTGTAAACCGAATCTGTTTTGTTGTAAAAGTGTTTCTTAATGTAAAACTGTTTTGAACATTGCGGATGGCATTGTTTCGTGCCGTTGCTGCCACAATGTTTACAGTGTTTATTCCCGCCTTCAAAAAGCGGCGGTTTACATCTGCGGTTACTTGTGAAAAAGAAGAAAATATTTTTGTTGCCATAATTACAGAATAGCATGATTTGAAATTGTCGCTATACCTAATTATAAGTCATCGAATAAAGATGGCTGGTCATAGACTGAAATTTCAAAATGCGAGAAGAGTTCTTTTAACTTGCGGCTGTCTTTTATCCAGGATTGGATGCGGAAAACCGCGGCACGTTGTGCGTCTTTTTCAGTCGGAAATTTTGTTTCCTTTTCGGTGGGGTAATAAGAGCGAATGAAACGACGTAGCTTGCAATTTATACTGTAAATGAAGCCATTTTCTACAGCGTAAATTGTAAGTATGATTTGTGAGCCGTTTTTAGATTCATCGCGTTTTTGCGCAACTGGCAAAGTTGAAACATAATTCATCGCTCTGGCTGATACTCCAAAATGCGCATATTCAAGATTTTTGCAATTCTGTATTCAAGTCTTGCGCCTTTTGAACGCTTCCAGCCGGGAAGCATACAGATTGCATTGCAAGAAGAAAGTTCTTTTATGTCTTTGCGCATATAATCTGTATAATCGGGCGTTTTTTCAATTTTGGCAAAAAAGTCTTCCAAGTTCTTTGCAAGTGTTGCAGGATTTACGATAAAGAAAGACCCTGTAAGCTCCATAAGCTCTTTTTCAGCTGCAAGAAAATTATCCTGCCAGTTTTCAACGCCTGTAATAGGCCCGCTTATATAAACGTTTCCGATCAGACAAGAATCTGCATTTTTAATCATTTTTCACACCTCATACACTTTGATATTCCATAGATTCCATGACAGCAATATTCCTTTCTGTTGGTTCTATTCCAAGCCTTTTGCACAGTCTAAGTCGCAAAAAATGTTTTGCGTAAGCAAAAATAAAATTTGCGAGCGCATAGCACATATTGTTTATAACCAGGACAACTGCAATTTTTGCAAGTTCATTTATCTTAACTTTATTAAGAACAATCGTGCCAACAACAAGAAATATGCCAGATAGAGTCTGATAAGGAAACGATTCAAAAAGCACAGTATTTGCCAGCCTAAGTTCATTTTGTACTGGAGTTTTTCCTTCTTCAATCGCTTTTAAAACCCTGTCAAACTCGCTTTTATACTTTTGCAATTCTGATTTTTTATGAATAAAAAGATAATACATCTTATTTTCCCCTATTTTTCTTCTTCCTTTTCCGGGTAGTTGTTTTCAAAAAAATTGCTTGCATCTATACAAACCCGGCGGATTGCCTGGCAAGTTTCTTCATTGTTTGTTTCTGCAATTTTCAAAATTGCGACAAAGTATTTTTGCATTTCTTCATGTTTATTCATCATTTTTTTTCTTACTCCTTAAAAATTAGAAAATATCCATTTCGCCGTCTGAATCATCCGGGAAGCCCCAATCTGGTTCTTTTGGCGGTTGTGTGTAGGTTGGCGGTCGCTGCTTAAATTGTGTTGCGGGGCTATTTGTCTGTGTTTTTTCTGCGCCATCACCAAACAAAGTGCCGTCATTCTGTTGCTGGACTGGCGCGGTTTCATTCAAAGTTTGCAAGCCCTGTTCAGACAATTTAACATTGAAGAAAACAAGTTCCGGGTAGTTGTTTATCTTCTTCTGGCGGTAGTCAATTTCACGATAATCGCGTTTTAACAAGCGTACAAACTTATTGCGGGTCAAGGCTTCTTTGCTTTCGTCTGAAAGGCCATAGTATTTTAGATAGCAGTCATAAGCCTTTTGAACTTCTGTATAAACGCCGCCAGAAAGGTCGAACACAAGACAGTCATTGACGAATTTATCAAGGTCGGTTTTTTGCTCTTCGATGTAGCGGCCTTTGTAGCCTTCACATTCCGGGGAAAGTGGAATTTCACCATGCAGATTGATGTTCAAATCTATATAAAGCTCCATAAAATATTTGACAACAGCCGGAAATTCCGGGCGCAAATAGTTTATAAAGCCTGTTGCTGTTTTGCCGCCTTCGCCTTTTTTATGCTGAATATTGAACGGAATTACAACCATTCGAGAAATTGCAGCTTCATCGTGAGCGTCAAAGTTTGGCGAATAGTTTGATGCAATAATGATTTGCGCAGTTGGAATAAAGTCGTGCGGATCGCGGTACAATCCACGGGCTGTGAGTGTGTCGCCGCCTGTAAGCTCTTTCCAGAAAGACGTATTAAGTGAAGCGTTGCGGGCGGTTTCCTGTGCAAACGCACAGCATTTGCCTTCCAGCTTTGCAATTTCCGGATTTGCTTCGTTTCCGCTTGCGCGTTTGAATCCTGTTGAAACAAGCACATCAGATTTTACACGGGCGCACATTCCTTTAAATATTTCTTCCACAATGTTACAGGTTGTAGACTTACCCGTTCCGCCTTTTCCCAAGAAAATGCCGCCGTACTTAAAGCCAGTGTTACGGCTAGGAATTAGAGACAGATAATAAAGAAGGGTTTGAAGCGTTTTTCCATCCTTAAAGTTTCCCTTCATAAATTCCAGAAACTTTTCCGGCTTTCCAGCTTTGCGTAATTCTTCTTCTTTGTAGGGCAGCATTTCGCGGCGGTATTCTTCCGGGCGGCTTTTTCGATATTCGATTTCTTTACCAGAAAAGTCTACCACGCAATCTAAAAGCGTGAGCGTTTCGCGCATTTGCGGGCCGTCAAAAGGAACGTTTTCGCGGAACACATCGGGTTTTAATCCGCTCAAATCCTGGGCAAGTTCCACACGGAAGCGGCGGCCTTCGAGTTTTTTAACAAGGTCGTTTATAAGGCTTTTTTTATCAAAATGCTTTTCAAGATATTTAAGCATGAGGTTCAAAAGGATCGTGTATGCAGCCCCCGGCGCGTCTGGTTCACGAACCCAAACATGACCATTGAAGAAATACCAGCGTTTTTCACATTCCACATAAATCAACCTGCCTTGCAGAACGGATGCAACGGTTAGGGCAGCTGAACGCACGCCCTGTGTATTCAAAAACTGCAAGAAATTAACATCGTTTTCCATTTTTTCATAATCAATGGAAACGATTGTGTTTTGCTCTTTTATGTTGCGCAAGATTTCGCTTGCTGGGATAAGGGCTTTTTCAAGTTCACGGCGCAAGTAGTTTGAAACGCCGTATTTTTCGCAAATTTCAAGGATAAAATAAGGCGTTATGTTTGACTTCTTTTCAAGCTGCTTAACCGTTATATTGCCTTCGCCCCATTTTAAGATTTCGTTTATTGTCTCTTTGTTTTTGCAAGCCTTTACGCAGGCAAGTGCAAACAATTCCACATCGTCTTCGTCCAGTGAATTGTATTCAACTTTTTTAAGAAGCGAGCGCAAGCGTTTTATGCTCAATGTGTCGTAATCAAGCCATAAAGTGCCATGAATTTCTTTTTTAACTTCCGGCGTTTTGTAGAGCTGGGCGTTTTTGATTGCTTCAATAACAAGGTCTGCACGCCCTGCAAGGATTGCTTCGTCTGTGTCTTTATAAGGCACATTATCCGGCAAGACCGCAACTTTTATCTGCCCTTTGAATCCGGCTTTCAAGAGTTTTTCGGGAATGCTTGTTTTGTATTTGTCGGTTTCTGCAAACGGCATTAAGCCGAACATTTTTTGACCGATGTAATTATTCTGCGCGTTGTCTTTGTCTGCAAAAAACGTGATTTCCGGGATATTGTTAGGAATAATGAATTCCTGTGCCTTTGGTTCTGTAAGACCGTTTACGCCACAGGTTGAAAAAACGTTTTCAATTCCGGCTGCACGACATGCGATAGCGTCAAATTCACCTTCAACAAAAACAATGGGCTTTTCCTTTGGCAATAATCCTGGCATCGGAAAAGGGCTTATTCCTTTTGTGTTTACCTTGTTACTTTTACCACCCAAATAATAATTGAGCTTAAAGCCAGAAAAACCCTTAAAAACTACGCCGCTTGCTTCCCATAGACTTTTGTTTCCTTTTTCGGGATTGCGTCCAGGGATGCCCGCGCCAACGAGCGTCTGCCAGCCAAGTTCAGATTCGGCGATGGTGTAGCCGGGCCAGTAGAAAAAATAGTTTACCATGCGGTCGCGCACTTCAACAGGGTATGATTGAAGCTGATTATTTGTTTTAATCTGCGCACGGCGGTTTAAATACTTTGTAACTTCTTCATTGCGTGATTTATGGCGTTTGAAATAATCTTCCAGCTTTTTAACACAATCTGGATCAGTTGCAAAATCTTCTGTTTTGCGTGTTTTTGGAGCGGATTTTTTAGGCAAAACAGGGGCTGTTGATGCGCCGCCAAAAGTGCGTTCTATTTCTTTGAACTGTTCGGCTTTGTCTGTTA
>JALELH010000052.1 GCA_022768865.1 Spirochaetia bacterium | reverse complement strand
GTAAATGAATTCTCTGTTTACGGTCAGTATGACGCTTTAACAGACTGCATCAACGCAGACATAAGTGGCGCAACGTGGCAGAAAGTAGACTTTTCTTATTTAATGGTTGCAGAGTAGGCAAAGGTTAGTCTAGGTTGCCTTTATACCTTATATGGCAGTATCTGTTTTTAAGGTCGTTGGATTCTCCAAGCATAAGGTTTCTGAAAAACTTTTCAAGGTATTCAGTATTCATATAGATGCCTTTCTGAATGTTTGTATAATTGGCCCTTACAAGAGCATTCCTGAAATACCAGCTGTTTTCTTCAAAGGGCTTGTTGGCTGCTTCAAAGCCAAGGCTGCGTAAATATTTAATCGTAAAGACCGCCGTTGTCCGTGTGTTGCCTTCACCAAAGGCATGAACCTGCCACAGGTTGGCAACAAACCTTGCAATATGCTTTACAACCTGGTCTTTTGTAAGTTTTGAATAGTCAAAGTTCCTTTCTGCATTTAAATCATATTCCAGCGTCTGCTGTATCATGCCGTAATCTGAATAATAAATGGTGTCTCCGTCTAAAACCCATTCTTTTTTTGTAATGTTGTATGTTCTGAACTTGCCGGCAGGTATTTTGTGGAATACGTCATTGAACAGGCGTTCGTGGATTTTTAAAAGGTATGCTGCAGAGAAATTGAATGTCTTTTCTGCAAGTATTTCTGCAATGTTTATGGAAACTTTATCTGCTTCTTCCGTTCTGTCATCCTTTTCCTGGCGAACTGCTTTTGATTCATAATATGTATCTATAAGTTGTTTTGCTTCTGAAATTGTTATTTTGCCGTCTATGTTCTGCCTTGCTACTTCATACAGATATTCCGAAGGCTTTAGCCGGTCTACCTGCTGCAGGCCTATTGCCGTCTGCCATAGTCTGCCTTTTTCCTGCTTTGAAGGTTCTGACTGTAAAATATAAGAATTAAAATCAATGTCAAAAGAAGACTTTTCCATGCCTGACATTTTAAAATAAAAAGAATTATTCTGCAATGAATTGCGTAAAGTCATAAGTCACTAAAAACCTCTTGACAAATTTCCGGGGGGGGTAAAATGGGTGTTACAATATTCATATTAAAAGGGGTGACTTATGAAAAAGATCACAAAAATGTTTGCTGTTATTGCAGCAATGATGCTGGCTTGCTCTTTTGTAGCATGTAGCGATGATGACGACGATGATGATGACACATCGGCCGTAACTACTCCGGCCGTAACTACTCCGGCTGCAGAAATTAAACTTGCAGGAACAACATGGGCTAGTGAAAGGTTGGGTTCCCTTGAGTTTGTTGATGGTTCAAACTTTAAATTTGGCGAAGGTTCTGGAACATACAAGCTTAATGGTTCTAAAGTAACTGTTACACTTGGAGGTAAATCTTATACAGGTACAATCAGCGGCGACAAAATTACATTTAGTGGTGTGGTAGAAACTATTGTATTTACAAAGCAGTAATCTTTTGTAAAACAGTAATCTAAATGAAAATCCCGGTCATTGTGAGGCACTGTGTGCTTTTGCATTGCCGGGATTTTTGTTTATGCAAAACCTGCCGGTATACGTAGTGCGTTTTGCCGGCTTAAGCCGTCGTTCATTATCAGCAAAGTACATAAAAAAAGGGCTTCCAAAGGAAGCCCTTTTAACTATTCAAATATCAATTAGCAGTTTTCTGCAAAGTATTTGATTGTACGAACCATCTGTGATGTGTAAGAGTTTTCGTTGTCGTACCAAGATACAACTTCTACCTGGTATGTATCGTCGTCGATCTTTGAAACCATTGTCTGTGTTGCATCGAACAATGAACCGTAGCGCATACCGATGATATCAGAAGATACGATTTCGTCTTCGTTGTAACCGAAAGATTCTGTTGCAGCAGCCTTCATAGCAGCATTGATAGATTCCTTTGTTACATCCTTACCCTTTACTACAGCAAAGAGAAGTGTTGTTGATCCAGTTGGTGTTGGAACACGCTGTGCTGAACCGATGAGTTTTCCGTTCAATTCAGGAATTACAAGACCGATAGCCTTTGCAGCACCTGTTGAGTTAGGAACGATGTTCTGTGCACCTGCACGTGAGCGGCGGAGGTCTCCCTTGCGCTGTGGACCATCAAGAATCATCTGGTCTCCTGTGTAAGCGTGGATTGTAGACATGATACCGCTCTGGATTGGGTATTTGTCGTTAAGAGCCTTAGCCATTGGAGCAAGACAGTTTGTTGTACAAGAAGCAGCAGAAATGATGTTGTCGTTCTTTGTAAGTGTCTTGTGGTTTACGTTGAATACGATTGTTGGAAGGTCGTTTCCAGCTGGAGCTGAAATTACAACTTTCTTTGCACCTGCTTTAATGTGTGCTTCAGCCTTGTCTTTTGCTGTGTAGAAACCTGTACATTCAAGAACTACATCAACCTTGTTTGCTGCCCAAGGACAGTTAGCTGCATCTTTTTCTGCAGAAATCTTGATTTCTTTTCCATCAACGATGATAGAATTGTCTGTAGCAGATACTGTGTGCTTTCCTTCACCGATGCGACCCATGAAACCGCCCTGAGCTGTATCATACTTAAGAAGGTGAGCAAGCATTTTTGGGCTTGTCAAATCGTTGATAGCAACAACTTCATAACCATCAGCTTCAAACATCTGACGGAAAGCCAAACGACCAATACGGCCAAAACCATTAATAGCAACTCTAACTGCCATTTTATATCTCCTAAAAAATTAGATTAAAGATTAATTACTATAAGAATAACGCATTTTTTTAAAATAGTCTACAGTAAAATAAAAATAAAAGAATTATGACAAATCTAAAAATAAAAACTAAATAATAGATAAAAAAATACATTTTCTTGCATAACTCTCCAATTTCCTATATATTATTAGGACAAATGTCGAGTTTTGAATTTTTTTTTAGGGTGGCTTTTTGCTTCGCAAAAAAAGCGAGAAATGCATAGCATTTTCTCGTCCCGAGTTTGCATTGCAAACTCGCGCTTTTCAGGGTTACGTACGCACTTCGTGCTACCTTCATTCCTTCGCTCCGCTTCGGAACTGGCTTCGCCAG
>JALELH010000019.1 GCA_022768865.1 Spirochaetia bacterium | reverse complement strand
ACTTATGGCTCAGGAAAATAATAGAACAGTGCGGCGCACCCCTGTATAGCACAAGCGTAAACAGAAGCGGCAGCCCTGTCCTTGAAACATCTGCAGAAATAAAAAATGAATTCGAAAAAGAAGTTGCCGCCATCATAGACGACGGCGACAAAAAAGGCTCACTGCCTTCTACCTTAATACTCCTTGAAAAAGAAGGATTCAAAGTCCTAAGGCAGGGGGCAGTTATAGTAGAAAATTGATTGTCTAATGTAATTTTGTCCAGGTAACGGTTACTGTTCCTTCAGAAACTCCTGTAGAAGATTTCCTGTCTGCTACAAGGGTTTTTTTTGTGCCCGTAAGGGTCTGTCCTGCAAGGGTTAAGGTCCATTCTATAGGCTTTGCTTCTGCTGCAATTTTTAAAGCTTCCTGACGCGGCAGTTCAGGGTAGAATGATGCATTCGGTTTACCTTTCTGCTTAATTAAAATTAAATCTCCGTCTGCAGAAACAGAAATATTCATGCTGGCACCGTTTTTATAAACTATAAAACCGCGGCCGCCTCTTAAGATCAAAATCTTTTCTATGTATTCTTCGCCAGTCCACGTGCCTGCCAGGTTATCCATTACAGGGTTCTGTGTTTTCTGCTCAAAGGGTTTTTCAGCCTGTTCTGCAGGTTCTTCTGTCTGTGCTTCTTCGTTTGCAGGCAGCACAATATTGCCTGAAAGGTTCTGCATAAAGTTTTCAAGGGAATTCTTTGCGTCCATTAGGATTTTATAGAATGAATCGTATTCCTTTGTAGAACTGAACGCCGCATCGTTTTTAAAGGCATTGAATGTGCAGTTCCATTTGCCGGATTCTTCTTCCTTAATGGTTGCAAAAAAGATAGTGTTGGCCGACTTTACCTGGCTTGTATAGGTTTCGTTCCTTTTGTCTACGATGGTATAGCCGTCTATGGCCTGCAGCTGGGTATAAAGAAGGTCTGTTCCCATTTTAATCATGCTTGTATCTGCGGAATCAGAAACGGTTGCATAGAATTCAATCGTTTCCGCACATACAGATGCAATTAAAAAGAGAATATAAATTACTGATGCATAAAATTTCCTGATCAGATAATCCTTCCTGAAAAATACTAGCCGTCAAGCCGGTTCCTGAATTCACGTGCAAGTTCGCGCTTAACGTCCCTGTCTTTAATATCGGCACGCTTGTCAAATTCTTTTTTACCTTTGCAAAGGCCAAGCTTAACTTTTACAAGGCCGTGCTTAAGGTAAAAATCAAGGGGAACAAGGGTAAAGCCTTTTTCGTCTACTTTTCTCTGAAGCCTTTTTATTTCTTCCCTGTGGAGCAGAAGTTTCTTTTTCCTGTCCGGGTCGTGGTTAAAGACTGAAGAATAGGCATATTCGGAAATGTGCAGGTTCTGAACCCAGACTTCGCCGTTTTCTATAAGTGCAAAACTGTCTGCAAAGGAAATGTTGCCTGCCTTTACGGACTTAACTTCCGTTCCTTCAAGGGCAATGCCGCATTCAAAAGTGTCTGTTACTGTGTAGTTAAATCGGGCTTTTCTGTTTGTTGCAATAATCTTTACGGCTTCTTCCATAGTCTTTAAAATATAGCGCAAAACTAAAAAAAATAAAAGATACGGCGAAAGTAAATGCTTTTTAGAAGCCGGTACCGGCTATAACTTTCGCCGCAAGAATTGCATCCGCAATTCTTGTATAGGCTGCGTAGAAATAGCTGTAGAAAGTCGCCGAAAGGCGTCTTGTTTATATAAAAGCAAAAATGTAATTATTTAATAACTCGACATTCGCCCTACATAAGTTCAACAAGGAATTTATTCAGCAGCAGTATTCCTTGGGAATTAAGGGCGTAGGTTGTAGAGCCGTCGGCTTCCGTTTTTTCTGACGTAAGCTTTTCTTCCGCAAACCTGTGCCAGATGCCGTCTTCTGTTCCAAGGCGCAGGGCAAGGTTGCCGTTCCATGGCGCAACATTAGCAAAGCGTTTCTTATACTCTTCAGAATTAATTCCCCTTAATGTCCTGAAACCCATCATAAGGAATTCGTATTCCCTTGTCTTTATGTCAAGCATTTCCGTTTTTTTCGGACTACTATGCTCAAAAGAACCTTTAAACTTAGACCAGAAAGCAATGTACTCTTCTATGTCCGTTGTGTTTGTCCATCGTACTGAAGTTCTGCCATAAAATGATCCTGTAGCTCCTGCACCAACACCGGCATAGTTTCCCTGCGTCCAGTAAGTCATGTTGTGCAGGCTTTCTTTACCGGGCTTTGCAAAATTAGAAACTTCATACTGAACGTAGCCGTTCTCTTCCAGAAGCCTGCGGCCTTTAAGCCACTGTTCGTCGGCCTTGTCCTGGTCAAATCCTGAAATGCCATCTTTTATCTTATTGTAAAGCGGTGTTCCATCTTCTACCGTAAGGGTATACATGGAAATGTGGTCTGGTTCATATGCAATAATCTGCTTCAGGCTGGAAATAAATTCTTCATCCGTCTGTTCCGGCAGGCCTGCAATGACATCAAGGTTTAGCTGACCACGCCAGCACTTTTTTATAATGGCAAGGGCTTCTTTTGCCTTCTCAGAAGTGCAGTGCCTGTTAACGGCTTTTAAGGCCTTGTCGTTAAGGCTCTGAATGCCAAGGGAAAGCCTTGTAAAGCCTGTCATTTGCGCAGTAAGAATCTTTTCTTCCGTAACGGATTCAGGATTCATTTCTATGGTAATTTCTTTTGTTTTTTCTGAAATATGCATAGAAAGCTTTGATAATAAACCGGTAATCTGTTCCGAAGTAAGCAGGCTTGGAGTTCCGCCGCCTAAATAAACGGTATCCCAGCAGTCAACTTCGAAAACGCGGGCGTAAAGGTTTGCTTCCTTTGCTACGGCATCAAGGTAAGAATCCGGAACATTTCCTTCATGGGGTTTAGAGAAAAAATCGCAATAATCGCATTTCTGAACACAGAAAGGCAGGTGAATGTAAAGGGAAAAACTCATACTAAAAAAACCTCATTTTGTTAAAGGGAAATACCTGCAATAACAGGCGGCCTTTAATCCGTCCTGCCTTTACAGGTCCATAGGAGCGGGAATCTATGCCTTCTATGCGGTTGTCCGCAAGGACATAGTATTCGTCTTTTGCAAGGTTTGTTTCTGTAATGCTGCCTGCACAGCCCATTCCGTCCCATTCTGCAGGAACAGAATAAATCCTGATGTTGTATGGCTTTGATGTAAGCTCAAATTCCGTAAGGTAGAAATTCTGGCCCGCAGGTTTTACATAAAGGACGTAATCTTTCATGTAGTAGCTGTCTCCGGGAAGGGCAACTACGCGGCGCACTGAATTCTTGCCCGTCATGCGGTTTCTGCTGTTAAAGGGCCTGTATTTCTGGAACGTAAAAAAACTTACGGCTACGTTGATTGCAGATTTGTATAGCGGAAGTTTTTCTTCATCTGCCGGCGAAAGGTAAACAACCTGACCCCGTGACGGCTTCTTTAAGAAAGGGCAGACAAAGGAAACGCCGTCCTTTGAAATGTCTGTTTCCATGGACGCGGAATTGGTGTAAACCGTAAACAGTATACAGTTTAAAAATAAAGTAATGCCTAAAAAAACAGAGACTGCGATCAGTATTGCGCGCTGAATCATCTTCTGCTGTTTCTTTCTGTATTCAAATGAATAGTCAGCAACGTTTTGTTTCATACATAATAAAATAACAGAATAAAGATTCTTTTTCAATGACGAAATCACAACGATATATTTGTTAAATAAAAAATAATAGTTAATAAAAACACTGGTTTTAAGAAAATAGACGCCTCTCGGCAGAACCACGGCGAAAGTAAATGATCTTTAGAAGCCATAACCAGCTATAACTTTCGCCTCAAGAATTGCAACCGCAATTCTTGTAAAGGTTGTTTTGCAATAAAAAGGCTTCGTCACTACGTTCTTAAAATGGCATGGAAGAATAATCCATGCAGCTGTTTCAATCCTTTACATGATGCACAGGTGCTCCTTTGCTGGTTTGTTGCACGAGGAAGTAATCCTCACGTATCGGAGGAAGCTTTCCTCACGTATCGGAGGAAGCATTCCTCACATATCGGAGGAAGTATTCCTCACATATCGGAGGAAGCATTCCTCACATATCGGAGGAAGGCTTCCTCTAGGGACAATCCTGTAAAGGAATTACTCCATATTATTAGAATGATTTAATGACGCAATTAGCCGTGTTTTGATGAGTATTCTGTCTAAAAGCTTGCCTTTTGCTTAGAAATGCGGTGAATCATCTGGCAGATGGGGTCTTTTATTGGTTCCGGGATTTTGTCCAGGTCGTCTACAACAGTGCGGTATCTGTTTAAAAGTTCATTATCTGCCGGCGTGTCTTTATTTTGTGCAGCATCTGTTCCCGTTAAAAGATATTCTATAGAAACATTCAGCACTTTAGAGATTTTAAGGGCAGTGTCGGCACCGGGCATGCTGTCCCGTTCAATACCAAGTCCTATTCCTGCATAGGAAATGCCTGCCTTAAAGGCAAGTTCTTTTCTGGAAATTCCCTGATATTCTAATTCTGATTCAACATTGTGCCAAAATCCCATGGCTACATTATGCAACTATGGTTGCTTTTTTGTTTAATATTCGCTACTGTAGTTGCAATAAACTACTGTAGTAGTAATTTTAAACTTTAGTATCTTCGGGGAGCCAGATGATTTTTTCAACATACAGCTTTATTTTTGTTTTTTTGCCCTTGGTATTCTGTTCCTACTGGATTTTAAACAGGGTGAACTTCAATGCCCTTGCAAAGATTGTTCTTGTTGCTGCATCCCTTGTCTTTTATGGCATTGGAAGCCCTGATTTTTTTCCGTTCTTTTTGGCATCTGTTGCAGGCAACTATCTGCTGGGGGCTGTTTTGTCTTCTCTTGTTATGGAAGACGGGCAGGGAATACCCAGGCAGACATTGCAGGGTAAAGTAATCCTGATTCTGGGTATTGTTGCCAACTGTGCCCTTCTTGGGTATTACAAATACACAGACTTTTTTATTCAGAATGCCAACTTCCTTTTTGGAACAAACATTGCGTTAAAAAGGATTGTGCTGCCTATTGGAATTTCTTTCTTTACTTTTCAGCTTATTGCCTTTCTGGTGGATTCCTACCGCGGCCAGACAAAAAACTATTCTATCCTCAGCTACCTTCTTTTTATAACATTCTTTCCGCAGCTTATTGTGGGCCCTATCGTTCATCATGGAGAAGTCGTGCCGCAGTTTGAAGACAAGGGCAGGTGGCATTTGGATTCAAGGAACATCTGCCACGGCATTATTCTTTTTACCATTGGCTGTGCAAAGAAAATCCTTCTGGCAGACCCTTTGACAGAAGATGCCCAGGTCTTTTTTAATGCAGTTAATGGCGTTCCGGGCTTTCTGGATGCCTGGTTTTATTCTGTTGAATACACAATTTCCTATTACTTTGACCTTTCAGGCTATGCAGACATGGCAATAGGTCTTGGACTTTTGTTTAACATAAACCTGCCAGAAAACTTTAATTCCCCATATAAGGCACGCAACTTTCAGGACTACTGGCGGCGGTGGCACATGACACTTTCCCGCTTTTTAGGGGACTACATTTTTAAAAGCGTATTCAGGAAAAGTTCAAGGGTGCGCAATTACTATGCTGCTACCATGATAACCTTTTTTGTAAGCGGCTTCTGGCATGGTGCAGGGTGGACTTTTGTTGTATGGGGTGTCTTTAACGGCATTTTTGTATGCACGGCAAGCTATATGAAGCGCAAGAACTTAAGCTTTCCAAAAGCCATTTCCGTTGCCCTGACTGCCGTTGGCGTTATTGCACTCCGCGTGCTTTTTGTAAGCCCGGATTTTACTAATGCATGGCTTGTGCTTAAGGGAATGTGCAGCATAAAGACTGTTTTTAACCTGCCGCTTTTGCAGCAGATAACAGAACTTGGACACGAAAACACAATGGTTGTCTTGCCGACGATTTTTATTGCAGCATTGATATGCTTTTTTGCACCTACGTCAAAGGATATTCTAGGCCGCTTTGAAGAAGGCAGAAAAACCGTTGCAGGCAAAAGGCTTTATGTAACGGCGGGCTTTGCAGCCCTTTTGCTTGCCGTCTGCCTTTTTAACATGGGCAAAGTTGCATCCTTTTTGTATTTTCAGTTTTAATCTGGTTTAGTGGAGTAAGTTATGTTTAAAAAATGGATTTTAGTGTTTTGCCTTTGCCTTGCTTGTTTTGCAGGTATAATGGGGTTTATAAACTATAAGGTCAAAATTCGAGTTTTAAAACAGGAACAGCAGACTGTAAGAATTTCTGAGGAACGTCATCCGTGAAATGGAAAAGAAATGCAGAAATACTGAAAAAGAAGTGCCTGAACATACCGGCTGCACTTCTTGCACGGT
>JALELH010000121.1 GCA_022768865.1 Spirochaetia bacterium | reverse complement strand
CCAACGGCCTTTTAAGGGCCTGCGGGTGACAAACTGCAATAGACTTGAACGTTAGTGAAAGTTCGGGACTTAAGTCTCAGCTTGAGGACCTAGCCTTATAGGCTAAGTGCAAACCACCCGTTTGACGGGTGGTTTGTGATTGTAATGATACTTAGTGTGTGATTTTTTATTCTGCGCAAGGTTGCACAAAAGGGATTTTTTATAGCATCATTGAATATATTCTGGTAACACTGGTTAGTGCATCTTCAAATTTTATTTCTCTGGCATAGTCAAATTTTTTTTGATATGAAATCCACAGATTATTAATTTCTGAATCATTTTTAATCACGTCAATAATTTTGTTTCCTTCTGAAAGCAAATTAATTGTATTTCTATTACTGCATGTTGCTTCAAAAGCCTGCCTTAAAACCTTCAAATTAATATTGTGTTCGTAACGAAATGCCAAAGTATAAACATCATAAAAATCCCTCATTCTTGTATTTAAAATACCCCTTGCAAGAATTGTCTGGATTTTTTCAGCCAGAATCGTTTCAAGGTTATAAGACCATAATTTTATCGAACGCTCTTCCAGCATCAATTTATACTCATATTCAATTGCTTCTGGCGTAATTGCATCACCAGTCGAAATATCAATTTTTATCGGTGTTACCAGACCATCCATAAAAGAATCTATTGCAATACGGATTCCAGGGTATTCCATTTCATCCATTATTTCTGTAACATTTTTTACCTTGAGAATCACCCCATCCTGTAAATCAATTTCACTTACTTCTTTTATAACATGCAAGAAATCTTCTTTCGAAAGATTTATATTTCTAACAGATGTATCAATATCCATAGTAGAACGCATAGACACTCCAATCATAGAAGTAACTAGTATTCCGCCCTTAATAATGAAATTATCAGAATAATCAGAGACTGCCACTCTCTCAAGAAATCTTTCCATCATATATAAGCGCAGCAATGTTCGTGCATCTGCATTATTGGTTTTTGCAATATTCTTTATTTTTCCTTTTACCTGAGCACTGGTTAATGGCATTATAACATCACCTCCATATATTCCCTGATTTTCTTATCAATATGAAATAATTTTGCATATTCCATAAGTCTGTTTAAATTTTTTTCTTTGCCGGCAACATATGTCTTTAATGCTGTTTGAAAATCCTGGACTTCAAATTTACTTCTTGACCTGACTAAATCACAGATTGTCCGCTCAAGGTTGTAAACCGGAACTTCATGACCATACGATGTTTTAATCTGCATTTTTCCAACATCAAGCAGTTCTTTTTTTACCGTAAAAACCCTGACTCCAGCATCAACCAGTCTTGAAGTTCCATACCCGGTGTAAATTGTAATTGTTTTCTGCGCAGGTTCCCTGTCAATCAAGCCATGATGATATAACGCTTCATCATGAGATAACACACCCTGAGGACACCGCAGCGAAAGAATGTAAAGTTCATCTTCCCATGTTTCCGGAGAGGCATAGACACCGTGGGCAATCTGCTCAAAACTATTTACACTGATGTATTTATATAAATTATTCTTTGAGAAACCTGCTTCAACAGCCTTTTTGGTCAATAAAATTCCTGAATTATCTACAATATTGCAGATTGACGTCATAAAGCACCTCCTTTACTTTCGTGCTAACATTATATTTCATGTTAGCACGAAAGTATATAATGAATCTGAATGATATTTACGCTGGGCATTATAAAAAAAAACTCCACCAGAAAATCTGATGGAGTTTTTGATTTTTCCTTTATTTCTTATTTTCCTTATACTGTTTGTTTCCTTCCTTTAATAAGCTATTGTAAAAATCTCTAACTTCAATATGACTCTTAATATCATCTGAACGGATATACTTATGCAGATAATGCAGGTATTCTAATTTAGTAATATTTTCAGCTACAAGTTTGCAGGCATCTTCTTTGTAATCACCACTTTTTTTGTAAGCCTCGATAGCATCCTGCTCAATTTTTTTACGTTCGCTTGCAAGAGTCTCTTCTGCTTTTTGCTCTGCAATTTGAGTTCCGTCTTTGTAATTCTGGATGTATAGTAAACCACCGATTGCTCCGACAAGCAGAATAAAAGATGCAGCAAAACTTAATAGAAGATTTTTTAACATCAATTTGGAAGCAAGACCTGTTGCTACTTTTAGCTGACCTGTAAACTTGTTCAATATTTTTTGAATGCTTAATTCTGAATTTTTAAAGTATAGTTCACACTTATCTGCTATTGCCATTCCAGCGTCTTGTTTTAAACTTCTTAATAGAATCTCTGTGTTGCTCTTGTATTCTAGAATCTCTTTGTAAAATTCCAGTTTTCTCTCGCTCATTTGAGTTTCGTGTTTTTCCTGCAATTCCGCCATTTGCTTTTTGCTGGATTCCAGCCAATTCGTTGCTGTATCTTGTATTTTTTTCAGGTTTGGAAATATCACGTTTTCTATCGATTTCGGCAGAGAATCTTTCATACTCTGCACTGAAGTCAATAATTCCAGAATTTTTTCCTGGTTTAGATTGTTGTTTATAATCTCCTGCATCAACAAGTCTGTTGTTGTCTGTTCCATTTCTGCTGATGCTTGTTCCATTTTTTCTGATTCCATTTAATAGTTCCTCCTTTGATTGGAAATCATTCAAATCTGTAAAATACTGTGCAAGCTTATTAAGTCTGACCTTGCATTTTTTTGAGCCGGATTTTTTTAGCTTAATGTCTGTAAAAACGATGTGTTTTTTGTTTTCTTTCCATTCCGTCTCAAAGCCTTGCGCGTGCATTAGCTGAATGAACTGCTCTTTCGTTTTTGCCATTTTCACAGCATTTAGCATGGCGTCGTGACAATTAAGAATATAACTGTCTTTCTGCTTTACAAAAGCTTTTTTTACTAGCTGGAATAGTTTTGAATTGCCGGTTGAAATGCCTTTCCGGTCTTTGCAGGACATTTCTTTCCCTTTTTCAGGAGCAGGAGAGTAGCCCATTTCAATGCAAATTTGATTCTGCAATTCCTTCATCTGTGCTAGTTCCTTTTTTGTGATATGGAACTTATGTCCGTCCACAAAAGAAACGCTATCCATAACGAAGTGTGTATGAAGGTGTTCTCTGTCCTGATGTGTTACAGCTATCATTTCGAATCCGATGAATTTTTTGCATTCTTCTACAAACCTGATTGCAGCTTCATGAGCTTGTTTTGCCGTAATGTTTTCGTTCGGAGGAAAAGACTGCACGAAATGATAATATTGCCGTCCTTTCTTTTTTCCAAACGTTTCTTTGGTCTCATTGAAGTTATCAAGAGCGTTGGATACTTCGCAACAATGACCGTAAGTAAGCTGCACTTCAGTTTTCTTGGGTTGTAGAACGTAATTTATAATTCCCTTCAAATTCGCATTGCGGCCGGCCTTAACATTTACTACCTTAAGAATCGCCATAGAGCCTCCACTCTGTCACGTGCTTCTTTGAAGCGAGCAGCTTCCTCATAGACATGATTATTATTGCAGGCTTTCGCTATTTGATTAAGATTATTTCCTTCACGATTAAGTTCAACAATTAATTCTTTCAATTGTTTTTTGTCAAATAATGGCTTGTCGAATATTGCACGGAGTAGAAATTGTTCCGGAATAAACTGATGCAACTGCAATCCTCTTGCTTCGCCCATGCGTAAGCCAAAAGAGACCATGCATAAAAGAACTAAATAATCCCTTTTGTTGCTCCAGTTGTTGTAATCAAAAAATCTGTTTAATTCTTCTGTTGTAAAAATATCTGCTTTTTTAGAATCTCTGGAAAATCTATGAAATACAGGTTTTATTACATCCGTGCATCCATGAAAAGGAGCTTCCTTGTAAACATAGGATAAAGTTTCAAGAAATGAATTTTTCCAGCTTCCTGTATGTATTTTGTCATTGCTCAAGAAATCATCGACTAATACAACTGTAAGGTCTCTTAATTCATAGTTACCGAATTGTTCAGTTATTTTATCCAGAGTTGTCCGGTGGCGTCTTATTGTTTCAGGCTGCAATTTCTTGCCGTGTTTTTCAAGGCGCTCTATATGATTGCTTCCTGGAATAAACATTTCTTTGCAGATGTCTTTGATTAATATTCTGTCGGTTTCAAGGTCGGGCAGATTCTGAATATAGGCATAAGCTTCAGCACGATTATGGCAGGATGGAATCACCTTCTGCTTTTTTACACCCGTTGCCGGGTCTATAAAAGAATAATACCACCGGTAAACAGATTTTTTTCCTGATTTGACGGACCGTCTAAGGACATGATAGTTCATAAAAATAACCTCCAGGGAAGATTTTGTTTTCCAGAGCATCAAAAGGTGACATTCTGGTGACATTGATAAACTTGGAAGGTTATTCAATATTGTATTTCTATATATTATAAGGATTTATATTCGGGCAAGGGGGATTCGAACCCCCGACCTCCACGTCCCGAACGTGGCGCGCTACCAACTGCGCTATTGCCCGTCTATAAAAAATTGACGTCCTGTCAATTTTTTATACCGACTTTTGCAGGCAAAAGTCTAATATGCTTCTTTGCTTAACTTTCCGTGCGCCATCCATGGCTCAAAGAAGATGTCCGGCAAAAAAGAAAAACCTACTCTAAAGAGCAGGTTTTTTCGGGATGTACGGGACTCGAACCCGTGGTCTCCGGCGTGACAGGCCAGCGCGATAAACCAGCTTCGCTAACACCCCATAACGCTAGGTACTTTAGCATAAAGCACGCATTTATGTCAACAGAAACTTGATTTTTAGCCAAAATAAAATATAATTTACTCTAGAGTAAATAACTCTGGAGTAAATTAAATGAGTACTAAAGAAATCTTTATAGGCCGCAAAAAAGAACTTGATTTACTGGAATCTTTATATAATTCCAGAAAGTTTGAAATGCTGATTCTGCATGGCAGGCGTCGTGTCGGTAAATCATACCTTTTGTCTCATTTTGCAAACCTTCATAAAAATAACGTTGTTTATTTTACAGGAGACAAATCTTCAGAAAAAATCAATGTGCAGTCCTTTTGTGAAGAGCTGAAAACAGTTATAGATGCCGGAGATTTTATAAATTCGTTTGCAACCTGGAATGACGTGTATTCTTTCCTTAAAAATACAGAAATTAAGGAAAGGCTTGTTTTAATTATTGATGAATTTACTTATCTTTACAATTCAAATCCTGCATTTGATTCCGGACTTCAGAATGCCATTGATAAAATCCTAAAGGACAAAAATATTTTTCTGATTTTATGCGGTTCAGAAGTTTCTGTAATTGAAGAAATTATTGACGATTCTACAAAGCCATTGTATGGAAGAAAAACTGCGGACTTAAAACTCCTTCCTTTTACGTACAAGGAAGCAAGGGAATTTTTCCCAGGCTATTCTGATGAAGAATCTGTTATTGCATATTCAATTTTAGGAGGCATTCCCCTTTACCTTATGCTATTTGATGACGCTCTTTCAATAAAGGAAAACGTAATCAGAAACTGCCTTTCTTCTACGGGCTATCTTTTTAACGAAATTGAAACCCTTTTAAGAATGGAATTAAAGGAAACTTATTTTTACAAAAACATCATGCTTGCCATAAATGCAGGTGCTTCAACTTTTAATGCAATAAAAGAAAAAGCTGGGGAAGATGCAGCAAAGGTTGCCAAGTACCTGAATGTTTTAATCAGCCTGGGCTTTGTAAAGAAGGAAGTTCCATGCGGGGAAAAAGAAAAAAGCCGCAGCACTTTGTATTCCATCAGTGACAATTATTTTGCCTTTTACTTTGCCTTTATTTTTAAAAAGCAGAATATGCTTAACGGCCTGATATCTCCGGATGCCTTTTATGAACGGGAATTAACAAAAGAAAAGCTTAATGCCTTTATCGGGTACAGGTTTGAATCTATATGTGAAACTTATTTAAAAGAACAGTTCTATAACGCAAAAATGCCATTTTATGCAGAAAACCTGGGCAGGTGGTGGGGAAACAATCCTGTCCTTAAAAAACAGGAAGAAATTGATATCCTTGCCTGTGATGAAGAAAATGCCCTTATCTGTGAATGCAAATACACAGAAGATGCTTTTGACGAAAAAGAACTAAAGGATTTACAGGACAGTGCATTATGCGTTAAGCAGCATAACAAGACATTTATTATTTTTTCTAAAAACGGAATTACATCGGGCGTGGAAAATAAAATCAAGAATGATCCTTCTTATTCTGTAGTTACGGTAAAGGATTTGTTTTTATCCTGAAAAAATAAATTTTCATATTGATAAAAGGGGTAATTTTATCAGTATATAAATTTCATTTTGTATTGATAAAAGGGTTCACTTTGTCAATATGAAATGGGTATGTTTATATTGATAAACAGGATCATTTTATCAATATGAAATTTTAAAAAAGTGGTATAAAACGGTACGAATTCAATAAAAAACGGTACAAAATTGCTTTAAAAGTGGTATAAAAAAAAGGAGGCCGGCACGCCAAAAAAAGTACCGGTCTCCATTAAATAAGTTTCATTTTATTTCCCTTTCTTTTTGGAAAAGGCCTTAAACTAAATCAATCTGCTGAATGATCTTCATCAGAGCCAGAAGGTTCAGTCTTTGCCACTTCGTCCGTAATATATTTAGCATCAAGCTTGACATATTCCGGCTTTAAAAGCTTTGACTTTAACATGGTCTCTGGCGTAAACATTATTTTTACGCTGTCGATGTCGTTTGACGTTACATCTGCGGCTTTTTCGTAGCCCTTGCATTTAGTCTTTAAGCCAAGCTTAAAAATTCCAAAGCTGTCCAGCCTTACCTTGTAGCCCAGCAGCATGTATTTTGGAACAGTTAAAAGCAGGCTTCTTATAACGCCGATAACTTCTGTTGCCGTCAGCGTTGTTGCAGAAGAAATCTCTTCTGCAAGGTCGTTGACATTAATTTCTGAAATATATGCAGGTGCAGGATAATACTTCCTGTCTGCATCCAAATCGCGCGGATTAATCCGCTGCCTGCTAACAAATGGTACACTCATGGTACACCTCCAGTAAAATAAACTTGGACCTTTTTTGCATTACTTAGGAGCAGTCAGTGTAAGTCAGCATCAATCAACGATTTTAACACTGTTTTTGGCTGCAAAAGCCGGTCCTACTGTTTTCAAGATTCAGGATGCTTTGCAATCTTTTCACCTTATCTTGATGTATTAAATATAGGCAGGAAAAATGTTTTTGTCAACTGAATTTTAAAGAAATTCTCGAAAAATACGATGGGAAGTAATAGTTAGGTTAAAAAAATATATAAAATTTATTGAAATTAATTAAAATAAATAAAAAAATATTAAAAATTATTTTTTTTTTAACTAAAAATTACGAAAATATATAAAATTCTATAAAAATATATAAAATTTAATTAAAGTTAATTATTTATAACTAAAATCAAATAAGTATAGATAATTTGCGCGACATTACTTCAAAAAAATGTAAAATCAAAATGAGCATTTCAATAAATGACGTCTTATAACTTAGAAAAACTGCAAAAAAAATCAAAAAATCCCCAGAAAAGTGACCGTTTCTGATTTTTTTTTAAATAATATATATGGAGCCTGTTTCAAAAATTGACGTCCTGTCAATTTTTGAAACGTCTTCTTTGTTTAACTTTACATGCGCCATCCATGGCTTAATGTTATTTTAGCAGGAAGACCTGGTTCCAAAAAATATTTTAAAGGAGCTGTTATGGCAGAAAAGGACATGACGGAAAAAACGCTGGAATCTTACAACGATGTTTTTGCAGACATTGTAAACGGATTCCTATTCAAAGGGAAACAAGTCGTCAAGGAAGATGAGCTTGAAGCGGAATCAGAGCATTCCGTTTACAAAGGGGATGACAAATTACATGAACAGGAGCGAGACGTTGCAAAGTATTGGAAAAACGGCAAGATACGCATTGCACTGTTCGGGTTTGAAAACCAGACGGCAGTGGATAAGCACATGCCGCTGCGTGTTTTCGGCTATGACGGTGCATCATACCGCAATCAGCTGAACCACAAGAAAAAGGAACTTTACCCTGTAATAACTTTGGTTTTGTATTTTGGCGATAAGCCATGGAACAAACCTAAGAATCTTTTAGGTTGCCTTGATGTTCCGGAAAAATTAAAGCCCTTTGTGCATGACTATCAGATCAATCTTTTTGAAGTCTGCCAACTTACAGATGAACAGCTTGGATATTTTAAAAGTGACTTTAAGATAATTGCAGACTACTTTGTAAAGCGCAGGAAAAATCCGGACTATAAAGGTTCCAGAGAAGCAATAAAACATGTGGACGAATTTTTTAAGCTGATGAAGGTTTTGACAAAAGACAAAAACTTTGAAATTGAGTATAATGCTAGCATAGAACCTGCCACAGGAGGTGATGACAATATGCGTATGTATTTAACAAATATGTTGAATAAGGAAAAAGCTGCAGGCATACTTGAAGGTAATGCCGAACTTATCCAGAAGTTCATTCAAAATGGCAATATGACTGTAGAACAGATTGCAGACATCATTAAGCTGCCTGTAGAAAAGGTCCGCCAGCTTGCAGAAATGAACTTAACAACGGCATAAGTACTTAGGCCTGCTTAAAAAAAATCAGTTTAAGCATTACAAGGATTTCCTTACATGGGGAATCCTTTTTTTTATTTAAAAACACACAGAACTTCTTAAACCCGCGGTCAAAAAAATACACATGTTTCTATTGTAAAATACGGATTTCCGTAGAGTATAACACAATATTACGAATTTACGTAGTTTTACAAACGCTGCTGCTGAAAGCCGAAGTCCGTTAGGGACACTTTTAAGAGCCGCCGCCATACCTCTGTTTGTTATGGGTGTCATTCTGAACTTGATTCAGAATCTTGTGCCAATGGGGAAGGTATGTGCGGGGAAGAGTGAAGCAGGCAAAAATAAAATAAATACATCATTTTATATGGAAGAAAAGCAAAACAACATCATACAAACCGACACCAGTAAAAGAAACGTAATTTCATCTTTGCTGTGGAAGTTCCTTGAGCGCGGCGGTACGCAGGGGGTTCAGTTTGTTCTTTCTGTTGTTTTGGCACGGCTTGTAAGCCCTGCCGACTATGGCGTAATTGCCCTGATACTGATTTTTATACAGATAGCAACAGTATTTGTCCAGAGCGGATTTAATACCGCACTAATCCAGAAGCGCAATGCAGACGAAGTTGACTTTTCTTCTGTGCTTTACATGAGCCTTGCTGTGGCAGCGGTTATGTATGCCGTGCTTTTTTTTGCGTCGCCTTTTATTGCGTCCTTTTACGGAAATTCTGTTTTATGTCCCCTTGTAAGGGTGCTTTCACTGACGCTTTTTTTCGGTGCACTTAACAGCGTGCAGAGTGCATATGTTTCAAAAACCATGCAGTTCAGACGCTTCTTTTTTAGCAGCATGGGCGGTGCATTGGGTTCCGGCATAGCAGGAATCATACTTGCATATAAGGGTTTTGGCGTTTGGGCTCTTGTAACACAGCAGCTTGTAAACATAAGCCTTATGTGCGTAATCCTATGGTTTACTGTGGAATGGCGGCCAAAACTTATATTTTCTTTGCAAAGGACAAAAACACTTTTTTGCTTTGGCTGGAAGCTTCTTTGTTCCGGTCTTTTAGACACTGTTTTTAGGAATATATACGGGCTTTTAATCGGAAAGATTTATAACAGTACGCAGCTTGGATATTTTAACCGTGGACAGCAGTTCCCGTCTGTAATAGCAACAAACCTTGACGGCTCGATTCAGAGCGTAATGCTGCCGGCACTTTCTGCACACAACGACAGCAAGGAAGAAGTAAAAAGGCTTGCACGCAGGTCAATTTCTACAAGTTCCTATCTTTTGATGCCTTGTATGTTTGGTCTTGCGGCAATTGCAGGACCACTTGTAAGAATTCTGCTTACAGAAAAGTGGCTTTCATGCGTGCCGTTTTTGCAGCTTGCTTGTATAAGCTACGCGCTTTATCCGATACACACGGCAAACCTTACGGCAATAAACGCCATGGGGCGCAGTGACATTTTCTTGAAGCTAGAAATCATAAAAAAGTGCGTAACGGTTCTTACGCTTTGTATAACCGCACGCCTTGGAATAATTGCAATGGCAATAGGGCAGGTTATAACCTCCTTTATTTCTATTTTTATAAATTCATATCCAAACGGCAGGCTATTAAATTACAGATACAGGGAACAGCTTGCAGATATTTTTTCTCCGCTTGTCCTTGCGTTAATTATGTTTGCATTTGTGTGGTGTGTCGGCTTGCTCAGGTTTTCAGACCTTGCAACGCTTTTGATACAGCTGCCCGTTGGTGCACTGGTTTATTTTGCTGGCTCCAGGCTTTTAAAACTTGATTCTTATATATACCTAGTCGGAACAATAAAGGGATTTAGAAAATGACAGAAACGGCATTGCCTAAAAAAGATAGGAATTCCAACATTGAACTTCTGCGGATTTTTATGATGCTTGTAATAATACTGCATCACTACATAGTGAACTCCGGAGTAATCCAATGCGTTGATTCCATCGTAACTAGTCGGGGGGGGGTACTGCTAAACTGGGAACTGACCCCAAATTTTAGGACAGTTTAAGCAACAAC
>JALELH010000120.1 GCA_022768865.1 Spirochaetia bacterium | reverse complement strand
CCAACGGCCTTTTAAGGGCCTGCGGGTGACAAACTGCAATAGACTTGAACGTTAGTGAAAGTTCGGGACTTAAGTCTCAGCTTGAGGACCTAGCCTTATAGGCTAAGTGCAAACCACCCGTTTGACGGGTGGTTTGTGATTTTATGCAGATTCCATGTTAAGAATCCCTCTGTCCGCCCGTAAGGCTAGAAGGAAGCTGCGAATTGTCACCGCTCGCCTTCTGTCCCTCGTTGCTTCCTGTCTTTCCGGAATCGGGCTTCTTTCCGTATTTTGCACCAATATCTTTTCCTGTCTTCCAACGGTCTTTATAGAATTCTATAGCCGTCATGCGTCTTTCTCCTGACTTAGGGTCACTAGGGTCAATCTTTGTAGTTGCAGTATTGTAATTGTAATCCTTTGTCTGTTTATGATGAGCATCTTCAGCACCAGAGCCACCGCCAGCTCCTCCTCCGCCACCGCCCTTGCCCAGAAGGGTTGCGGCAAGTCCGCCCTTTGCAAGCGGAGATTTTGCCCAGTTGGCAACCTTGTCCCTTGCGTTTCTGAGGGTCTGCTTAGTCGGGTCAAGGATTGCAGCATCCCCGAATGCCTTTGCCATTCCGGAAGCACCGCCTCCCATTTTCCTTGCAGTATTTGCAGCACTAATTCCAGCTCCTACACCAGCAGTAGCATTCATTGCAGTAACGCCAGCCTTCAAGCCAGCCTTTCCTGCCATGCCTGCGGCATTCTTTGCTGCCACACCGGTTGTAGCAACAGCGGCTGCTGCCTGAACGAATTCTCCCATAGAAAGCTGCGGCTGTCCTGTAATGATAGTCTGTGCAATCTTAGGAGCATTTGACGTAAGGATGTAGGCAATCAGGGCATTGAATATGATTTCCGCAACGATAAAGAAATTGAACTCCTGTGCAGTAGTAATCATGTTGCCTGTAAGTTCTGCAATCATGAAGATTTCATACATAAGGCAGATTGTAATTACTATAATCTTAATCATGAAGTTCATGAAAACATGAATAAAATTCATTTTTCAAAATGTCACCCGATGTCACCTCCGATGTCACCCGAAATATCACCTTTTTTTATAAAACGATATTAATCTTGATGAAATTCACATTTTCTACTATATTATGCGATATAAACTTGGATGAATTTGTATATTATACCGTTTTATCCCGTTCGGGACGTGGAGGTCGGGGGTTCGAATCCCCCTTGCCCGACGACAATTCCAGTCATTTATCAAACAAACAAAAAAAAATTCCAAACACAGATAAAATTTCCTTTCAGGGGGATTCGAAGCGTAATCTGCACCGTGTATATCATTTTTCAGCCCTTACACCAAGATTTTGCTTACAAAATCTTGGTGCGGCAAAAGTTACAAAAACTACGGATTACTATTGAACAAAGCTTTTGTCGGAAAGCGGACAGGATGTCCGCGTCAGCAGATGGAGCCGGTCTGTTGCACGAAAATCAGCACCGGCATCTTCAAAATTTACAGAACATGCTGTTCCGCCGATTATTACATACTGAATAAATGGGTAGGATTTTATCGTCTAAAGAAAAATTTATTTTAGAACACCTTATGTTTAATGTTTTCTGTATATAGTTTAACATGATTTACTAAAGCTTAACATAATAAATGTTAAACACAAGATACAATGTTAAACTAAACTTAAGTCCGTATCGTTTCTTCCCAAAATTGCATAAACCGCTTTTTTTCTATATAATGGCGGAACTATGAAAATTGCTAAACACCTGCCTGCAATAAGCCTTGGCGTGCTTATTTTCTTTTCCATTGTATTTGGAGCACTTCTTGGCAAAGGCCTTGCACAGACAGTAAATACCATAAATACAGAAAACTTTACGGACTTTGAAACAGCCCTTCCAACCAGGCTTTTAGACGTCCACGGCGAACTTATTACGGAATTTGCCAGTGACGAACGTCGTGAAATTATTGCCATAACAGACCTGCCGCAGCACATGAAGGATGCCCTTCTTACCCGAGAAGACCGCATTTTCTACAGCCACCACGGATTCAGCTTTAAGGCATTGTCCCGTGCAGTTGTGGGTGTCTTAACCCGCAGGTCTTTAGGCGGTGGCTCTACCCTTACACAGCAGATAGCGGGAACCCTTTATGCAGACCGCAGCGACTATTCCATTAAAAGAAAGTTCCGGGAGCTCTGGTGGGCAATCCAGATGGAACGCCACCTTTCCAAAGACGAAATCCTTGAACTTTACATAAACAGGACTTATTTTGGCGGCGGCACATACGGCGTAAACGCAGCAAGCAAATATTACTTTGGACACAGTGCAACGGAAATTACTCCTGCAGAAGCAGCCATTCTTGTAATCCAGCTTTCTAACCCTTCATTTTATAATCCTTTTGAACACCCTAACCGCGCCATGGCAAGGCAGAAGGACGTCTTGACTTCCATGGTTCAGTCCGGCTACATAACACAGAAAGAAGCAGACGAAAGTTTTGACGACTACTGGGCCAGCTTTGACTACACAAGGACAAGTGCTTCTGCCCACACAATGCAGAACAACGAAGCACCATGGTTCAGCGAATATGTGCGCCGAACCCTTAACGACATGATTTACGGCACGGAAGACATTTACACAAGCGGCTTTACGGTAAACACTTCCCTTAACCTTGCACACCAGAAAGCCGCAGACGAAATTATGCAAGACTATATAAAAGCTGCCAACAGGCTTTACAAAAGGACTATGAATTCCCATGAGCGTTATGCCTTCAGCAAATATATTCCACTTACGGAACTTGTAAGCCTTACGTTCAACCTGCCGGATTTAAAAATGTCTGCACAGCGCAACCAGACCATTGCCATTAAGGAATACCGCAACAAGATAAACCCTATGGTAGATATTTTTTCCATGATGTTCGGCATTGAATCTTTAAAGACAGAAATAGTAAACAAGGGCAATTCCCTTACAAAGCAGAATGCAGAAAAGACCACCATAGAAGGCACTATGATTGCCCTGGAAAATTCAACAGGCTACATCGATGCCATGGTAGGCGGTTCCAAATACGATCAGGAAAATCAGTTTATCCGTGCAGTGCAGGCTAAGCTTCAGCCGGGTTCTACCTTTAAGCCGCTATATTATTCAGAAGCCATTGAAAACCACCAGATGATAGAAGGCCATCCTGCCTCAATGACGGCCATTATAAGCGACACTCCTGTTGTCTTCCATAAAGAAGACGGCACACCGTATATTCCGCAGGACTTTAAAGGCCAGTGGGAAGGCGATGTTCCCCTGTGGTATGCCCTTGCCCATTCCATGAACGTTCCGTCCGTTAAGGTTCTTGATGCAGTAGGTTTTGATGCCGCCATTAAAAGAACTTCTTCTTTGCTTGGCATTCCGTCTAACGAGCTTGAACAGCGCCACTTTGACAGCGTTTATCCTTTAGGTCTTGGCGTTTGTTCCGTGCGTCCTATAGAAATGGCAAAGGCCTATGCTACCATTGCAAACAAGGGCCACGAAGTTACGCCTATTGCAATTCTTTCTGTAGAAGACAAGTACGGCAACGAGATTTTAAATCCGGAAAAAGAACTGCGCTCTCAGCAGAAAGCACAGAAAGGAGGAAAGCAGATTTTAAAGGAAGAATCTGCCTTTATCATGCAGGAAATAATGAAGCAGACTGTTGCAAGCGGATCCTTGCGTTACGGTGCAGACTGGGATTCTACTTATTATGTTACGGGCAAGCGCAAAAGCAAGGGCTCTAAGTTCCGTCTGGAAAATTCAAATGGTCAGAAATTTGACATGCCTGTTGCGGGCAAAACAGGTACAACGCAGAACTGGGCAGACGCATGGGCTGCAGGTTTTACACCCTATTATACTTCTGTTTTCTGGTTTGGCTTTGACAGGCCGGGGCAGTCTTTAGGACTTTCCATTACAGGTTCTACTTTAGCAGGTGTTGCATGGGGAGACTTTATGAATGCCGCCAATAAGGGTAAGGGGTACAAGCCTTTCTATGAAGAAAAGCCTAAGGAACTTATTCAGCTTGAAGTATGTTCTAAAAGCGGCGGCCTTTTAACTCCGGGATGCGAAGGCTACAGGATGACGGCTTATTATTATCCGGGCACAGAACCTACAGAGCCGTGTAAAAAACACACAGACAGCACGGGCAGAACTTTAGGCACCTACAGGCTAAGGCTTGCAAGATACCGGTCCGGCTATGACTTTATGGAAGATGCAGACCTGGCACCTTTGAGCGTAGATTTAAGGTTCTTAAGGAGCGGCAAGCTGTCTTCGGAACTTAATATTGAACTAGAGACGGAAAACGATTATGCTACAAACAGGGATCCGGATGATTTTTCTAACTGGCTTCTTGACTAGCACACTTTGGAGGGAAGTTTATGATTGTTAAAATAGAAGACATTAAGATAAAGAAAAGGGTACGCAAAAACCTTGGTGACATTGAATCTTTAAAAGACAGCATTAAGCAATACGGTTTAATGAACCCCATTACTTTAAATGCAAAATACGAACTTGTTGCAGGAGAACGCCGCCTGGAAGCAGCAAAGGAACTTGGCTGGGAGAGAATCAACGCCATTGTTCTGGACAAAAACGTAGATAAAGTGCGCCAGCTGGAAATGGAAATTGAAGAAAACAACCAGCGCAAGGAATTTACGGATGAAGAACTTTTAGAAGGATATAAGCGCCTTGAGCATTTAAGGAACCCATCTATCTTTATGAAAATCCTTACCTTTATTGCCAACCTTTTTGTTGCCCTTGCAAGGAAAATTGCAGCGCTTTTTAATTTTAACAAAGAATAAAATTGTAAATAGGTAAATTTGGGCTTATAATAATAGAAGCAACTTTTATGGAGGCTTCTATGAATAAGATTAAGATTACTTTTCCGGATGATTCTGTTGTTGAAGCAGAAAACGACATCCGCCCTGTTATCCTTTTAGACCATTTTAAATCAGATAAAAAAATCCTTGCCGTAAAGGTTAACAACGAAGTTTGTTCCCTTTCTACACCGGTGAATATTTCTGCCAGGCTTGAACCTGTTTTTGCTGATACTTCTACGGGTGCTTCTGTTTACAGGCGTTCCCTTTGCTTTCTGCTTGCCGCTGCTGCACATAATCTTTTTCCCGGCAAAAGACTTTTAGTAGGACACAGCATTGGCTACGGCTATTACTATACACTGGAAAAAGGTTCAGAAATTACCCAGGCAGACATTGACAACCTTAAGAAAGAAATGACCAGGCTTGCAAAAGAAGACCTTGCCATAGAAACAACCTATGTTTCTTATGAAGATGCCTGTGCACTTTTTGAAAAGCTTAATTTAACGGAAACAAGGAAGGCCCTTAACTATAACTGCCCTGCCAAATTTCTTTTAAATAAACTTGGAGACTTTACGGACCTTTATTTTGGTCCCCTTGTGCCAAGCACGGGCTTAATCAATGTTTTTGACATTATAAAATACAACGACGGTTTTCTTTTAAGGTTCCCTAAACATACAGAGCCGGATAAGCTTTCTGAATTCCATGACCAGCCTAAGCTTTTTAATATCTTTAAGAACTACAAGGAATGGGGAAAGAAGCTTGGCGTTACTTCTGCGGCCAGCTTAAACCAGGTTATCCACGATAAAAAAGTCAACGACTTTATAAGCATTACGGAAACATACCAGACAAAGATGATTTCTGACATTGCAGACCAGATTCAGGCTAAAAAGTCTGCACGTGTAGTTTTAATTGCAGGCCCTTCTTCTTCCGGCAAGACTACTACAAGCAAGAAACTTTCCTTGCAGCTGGAAGCCCGCGGATATACTCCTAAGGTTATTTCACTAGACAACTACTATGTGGGCAGGGCTGAAACGCCAAAGGACAAAAACGGCAACTATGATTACGAATGCCTTGAAGCACTTAACGTCAGGATGCTTAACGAAAACCTTGTGGACATGTTTAACGGCAAGGAAATTAAACTTCCATCTTACGATTTTCATGAAGGCGTAAGTTATTTTAAGGGAGACACCATGAAGCTAGAAGACCGTGATATTCTTATTATGGAAGGCATCCACGGCCTTAACGACAAGCTTACTCCTCTTGTTGCACCGGAACTTAAATTTAAGATTTATCTTTCTGCCCTTACACAGCTTAACCTTGATGACCACAACAGGATTTCTACCAGCGACAACCGCCTTATAAGAAGAATTGTGCGCGACTATAACTACCGCGGTAAGAGTGCTGCTGATACAATTGCCATGTGGGAAAACGTGCAGAACGGCGAACGGCTGCATATATTCCCGTTCCAGAATAATGCAGATGCCATGCTTAACACTGCCCTGGATTATGAACTTGCAGTCCTGCGTGTTTATGCAGCACCGCTTTTGCGCTGTGTTTCTCCGCTGCAAAAGGAATATTCTGAAGCATGCAGGCTTTTAAAGTTCCTGGACAACTTCCAGACAATACCTGCCAATGCAGTTCCGCAGGATTCCATTATCCGCGAATTCATAGGCGGCAGCAAGTTTAAGTATTAGGACTTTGAATATGAAAATAGAACTAGAACAAATGCCGTGTTTTGGTGTGGCCGGCAATTTTACCGGCCACCTTGAACAGGCCGGCGAAGCAACAGATTTTGCAAATGTAGTAACAAAAGAAGCAAATGCTCCAAAGGCAATGTTTCCTACCTTTATTCCGTGTGTTTCAAAAGCAGTTCCAGAATTCCTTCATGTTTTTCCTTTTGATAAGGGCCAGATTATCTTTCCGCAGAACGAAACAAAACTTCAGATAGAACCTGAATGTGCCATTGTCTGCAATTTAAAATGGGATAATGATGCAATAACAGGCCTTGAACCTTTTGCTTTTGGTGCTTCCAACGACTGTTCCATAAGAAAAGAAGGTGCAAAGAAAATAAGCCTTAAAAAGAACTGGGGTAAAAGCAGCAAAGGTCTTTCAGAAAACCTGATTGCCCTGGATAAATTTGCAGAAGGCGGCATTTTAGACCACTACCGGATTGCAAGTTTTCTTGTGCGCAGTGGCAGTGTCCATGTTTACGGAGAAAACAGTGCCGTAAAAGGATACAGTTATTTTTATAAAAAATTAACTGACTGGTGCCTTGAAAAACTTAACGGCCAGAAAGACGAAGGCCCTGCAGAAGACATACACGCATATCTTATAGAAGCATGCAGGCCGCAGCAGATTATGATTTCAGTTGGTGCAACACGCTACACAGACTACGGCGAACATAACTTCCTTAATGTGGGCGATGATGCAGTTGTAGTAGTTTACCCTGATTCCTATAA
>JALELH010000088.1 GCA_022768865.1 Spirochaetia bacterium | reverse complement strand
TTCGTACGAAGAAACAAAAAAACTTATTGACGATTTTATTGAATATTACAATAATGAGCGCATTCAGCAGAATCTTGGCTGGAAAACTCCAAACGAGGTTGTTGCTTAAACTGTCCTAAAATTTGGGGTCAGTTCAGAATTTTCAACATCATAATACTCCCCCCCCGATTATATCAAGTGGTTTTATAACATTTTTGTTAAATTTTTAGACTAAACTGCCCTTTAGCGAAAAATGCCAGGTTTATTTTAATTCGACTGTTTTGGACTTTTTTCTTTTATCAGCCTGTCCATATCTTCAAAGGCATTTTCAATGGCTTCTGCGTGATACATTTCATACATGCTAAAAACATAATCAGTCAGTTTCAATTCATCCAGCCGGCAAAGTACTTTATCTGCCGTAGTTTTTTTATAGTGTGCATATTGTTCCATAAGGAAAGTAAAAAATTCCATTTCTTCTGTCATTCAATCTATCCTTACACAAATGGCAATAAAAAAGCCCTTCACTTTCGGAAAGTAAAGGGCCTGCTTTTAATTCAGCAAATAAAATTTTATTGCTTATCAAGTTCCAGTACAGTATTGAGAAGAACGTTTGCACCTTTCCAGCACCATTCAGACGGAGAATATTCAATTTCGCAGTGGCTGTGTCCCCCTACGCTTGGAACAAAAATCATTGTTGTAGGAACGATCTCGCTCAGGTACTGGGCATCGTGGCCTGCACCGGAATACATAACGTGGCTTTTGTAGCCCAAGGCATCGCTTGCTTTCTGAACATCTGCAACAAGTCCCTGGTTAAAAAGAACAGTTTCCCTTGTCCATGCTGTTTCATAAGTCATCTTGCAGTTTGCCCAGTCTGACGGCATGTTCTTTATGATGCTTACACACTTAGCAAGGACTTCCGGATCTGCGTGGCGTGCATCCAGGGTAAACTTAACTTCATCAGGAACAATCGTATGAATGTCCGGATGGCAGCTGATTTTGCCCGTAGTGTAGACTAAATCCTTGTCTCCCAGCTTGTCAAATTCCTGGTGCAGGTAAAGCAGTGCCTGGCTTGCTGCAAGAAGGGCATCCTTGCGGTATGGCATAGGGAAAGTTCCTGCATGGTCGGCCTGACCTTTAAATGTAAATTCATAGTTAATCATGCCTACAACGCCCTTCACTACTCCAATGTCAAAACCGCCTTCTTCAAGGACAGGTCCCTGTTCAATATGAAGTTCTATCAGGCCCTGAGTTTTAGAAGGATTTATGCGGTTTTCTGCTTTTCCTTCATAGCCTGAATTTTTCAATGCCTGGCCGAAAGTTATGCCGGAACCGTCTGTGGCCATAGAGCTGAACATTTTTTCCTTGTCAAACTTTTTGCATATAATGCCGGAACACATCATAGCTGGTTCGTAAAGTGCACCTTCTTCGTTAGTCCATACAACAAGCTGAATTGGATGCTTGTGCGGAATTTTTTCCGTTACTATAGTTTCAATCATTTCCATAGCCGTAAGCACACCGAGTATTCCGTCAAAGTTGCCGCCCTGGCGCACGGAATCGCAGTGGCTTCCGCTCATGATTACTTTTGCATTTGGGTCAGTTCCCGGCAGGGTGCAGTAAATGTCTCCAAGGTCGTCTGTTTTCCAGCTGAGACCCAGCTTTGTCATGCGGTCAATAATTTCTTTTCTGGCCTGAATGGCAGCTGCAGAAAGGCTGAATCTTGTAATGCCGCCATTGCCTGTTGCGCCAAACGTAGAAAACTTCTTTATCTTTTCATCCATTCTTTTTAAATCACACTGATACATTTGTTTTATGCCTCCTGTAGCACAAATTAGATTTTACCTTCAAAAGCCTTAACAAAATCCTCACCGAATTTAATCTTCATCATTTCTATTATTACATCCACGCACTTGTCACGTCCAATGCGGGCACTGTTTAACGTCAGGTCATAGTTTACAGGGTTAGTCCAGTAGTTGCCGCCGGAATAAAACCTGTAATAGTCTGCCCTGTATTTGTCTGTTTTTGTAATAAGGTCTGCGGCTTCCTTTTCTGATACACCCATTTTTTTCATGATGGAATCCAGGCAGGCAGCACGTGGTGCTTCTACATAAAAACTTCCTACATTGTCAAAATCTTTTAAAACGTGGTCTGCACACTTGCCAAGAATTATGCAGCTTACGTTGCGTGCAAGTTCCTTTATTATTTCTGACTGAATGCAAAACAAGTTAATGTCACATTCAAACCTTTTGCTCTGCGGAGTAACATTTTTAGGAAATGTAAACTTGCTTAAGGCATTAAGAATTGAATTCCCCCTTAGCTTTTCGTCTACCCTTAAAAACATTTCTTCGCTTAAGCCGGAATACTCTGATGCCATTTCAAGAATCTGTTTTTCGTATACAGGGATTCCAAGCTTTTCACCAAGTTTAGCTGCTATTTCTTTTCCGCCGGAACCAAAGCCTCTGGCAATTGTAATAACATAGTTGTTCGACATATTTCCTCCAATTTATACAGAGATATACCTGGCAGAAACTTCATCCGTCAGTTCATCAATTGTTCCTTCTTTTACGCTTTTACCTTTTTGGATAATCATAAAGTGGTCGCCGATTCTTCTGGCAAAGTGCAGGTTCTGTTCAACAATAAGAAGCGGTATTCCCTTTGCTTTCTGGTAACGCTTTAATGTATCTGCAATGCCCATTACGATGTTAGGCTGAATGCCTTCCGTAGGTTCGTCAAGAAGAAGGATTTTTGGATCGCTCATAAGTGCCCTTGCAATGGCAAGCTGCTGCTGCTGGCCGCCGGACAATACACCGCCCTTTCTTTTTAAATGAATCTCTAAATCAGGCAGATAGGAAAGGACTTCTTCCATCTTGGTTTCAAAGTTTACTTTTTTATGGGCAATGCATCCCAGCTGCAGGTTTTCTTTTACTGTCAACATGGGGATTATTTCCCTGCCCTGGGGAACATAGGCAATTCCGTTCTGGCTATGCTCATGTGCCTTTGCCTTTGTAAGGTTTTTTCCTTCAAATGTTATGGAACCGCTGTCCATGGGCAAAAGTCCTATAATGCTTTTCATGAACGTTGTTTTGCCAACGCCGTTTCTTCCCAGAATAAGATAAGTTTCAGCACCGTCTATCTTTAAGGAAATGCCGTTTACAACTCGGCTCTTTCCGTAGCTTACGCAGGCATCTTTTACTTCCAGCATGTTTTCCTCCTATTGACTTTCTTCCGCATTGAGGTTTTTCTTCATCTGGTTTACCAGCTTCTGTTCAACAGAAAGTTCAGGCTGTTCAAAGTCTTCGTCTGTCTTAAGGTAAACCTTGATTACTTCCGGATTGTTTGTAATTTCTTCATAAGAACCTTCTGCAAGAATTTCACCGTGGTTTAAAACCGTAACCTTGCTTGCAATCTGCTTTACAAAATCAATGTCGTGCTCAATTACAAGAATGGTCTTGCCTTTCATGATTGTCTTAATCATTTCACCGGTTTTGTAAGTTTCATCTGCAGTCATTCCTGAAGTAGGCTCATCAAGAAGAATTACCTTTGGATCCTGTGCCAGAACCATGCCCATTTCAAGCCACTGCCTCTGACCATGGGAAAGTGAAGAAGAAATCATGTCCCGGTATTCATAAAGGCCAATCTGCTTTAAAATGCCTTCTATCTTTTTTACTACTGCAGGCGTGCGGCGGTAGGTAAAGGTCTTCCATAGGGTGCTGTAACCCCTTAAGGCAACTTCTACGTTTTCAAAAACCGTCATGTTGGCAAAGATATTCGGTCCCTGAAACTTGCGGCCTATTTTATATATTTCAGAAATCTTATAGGGAGCAGCTCCAGTAATATCCTTTCCGTTTAATAAAATCTGCCCTTCCGTAGGTTTTGTTTTTCCCGTAATCATATCCATGATTGTTGTTTTGCCTGCACCGTTAGGGCCGATTAAGACACGAAGTTCCCCTTCGTCTATTTTCAGGTTTACATGGTTTACTGCCCTGAAACAGTTAAAGACAACAGATATATCCCTGAGTTCAAGATATGCCATAATTAAGCCTCCAGAGTTTTTGCAATGCGGCGGTTATACTGCCAGTCCTGAAGCGTTCCGATAATTCCCTTTGGCAGAAAATAAACGATGGCAATAAGCACAACGCCAAGTACAAGCTGCCACAGGTTTCCGAAAGTTTCAGAAAGGGTTGACTGCAAAAAGCTTACAAGCAAAGCACCGACCATTGCGCCTGTAAGGTTTCCCCTGCCCCCGATGGCAAGCCATACTAAAACAGACGTAGAAAAACTTACACCTGCAGCTTCTATGGAAATAAAGCTTGTCATAGGCAGATAAAGCATTCCTGCAAAGCCTGCAAAGAAAGCAGAAATAGTAAAAATTGCAATCTTAAACACGGCAGGGTTGTAGCCTAAAAACTGAAGGCGTGCTTCGTTGTCGCGGACAGACTTTATTACAGAACCAAAGCGTGCCCTTGTTAAAAGGCGGCAAAGAACGTAAACAATTACTAAGGCAGCAAAGCCGATATAATACCAGGCCGTAATGCCCAGCGGCTTACCAAAGAAAGTAATCTTTTCAAGTCCAAAGCTTATTCCGCTTATGCCGCTGGAACCTCCCGTATAAACCTGCTTTGTAGCAAGAAGAAGTTCAAAAAGTGCAACAAGGGCAAGGGTAATAAGGTTATAGAAAACGCCCTTAATCTTGCTGTAAAAGATGAACAGCCCTAGGACAAAAGCAACGGCAGCAGGAATCAAAAGACCCATAAGCACGGCAAAAGGAATGTTCTGCAATGGCTTATATAAAGCAGGAATCTGCGTTAAGCCACCAAAGGACATAAAGGCAGGCAAGCCGGCCTGGCAGCTTAAGCTTATGCCAAGAACATATCCGCCAAGACCAAAGAACAGGGCAAAGCCTAAGTTCATAAGTCCTGCATAACCCCAGAGGATATCAAGGGCAAGGGCAAAAATCATGTAAGAAATAAACTTGCCGAAAACAAGCTGATTGTAAAGGGAAGTAAACACAGGAATAAAAAACATAAGTATTAGAATTCCATATGCAATCCACTTTTCTATAGTTACATTCTTTATGTTTGAAAGACAGGGTGTCTTTAGTTTTTCCATTCTTTCTTCAAAACTCATATTAAGCCTCCTGCTATCTCTTTTCTTTAGAAGAGAACAGTCCGTTTGGCCTGAAGCGGACAATAACGATAATGACAACAAAGATTAAAAGCTTTGAAACAATCTGGCTCATGTAGCCTGACATAAGGGTAATGGATTCGTTGATTACAAAAGAGCTGGCAAAAGAACCTATGATGGAATTAAGTCCGCCTAAAATTACAACAAGGAAACCGTCTACGTTAAAGGCAGGACCCATTCCAGGAAACACGCTTTTTATCGGAGCAATTAAAGCACCGCTGAAACCTGCAAGGGCTGCTCCGTAGCCAAAAGTAAACATATTGATTTTTGTAACATTAATGCCAAGGCACTGTGTCATGTCTCTGTTCTGATTTATTGCCCTTAGCTGCATTCCAAAGGAAGTTTTATAGAAAAGAACCAGAGTAAGTGCAAGGACAAAAAGTGCAGCACCAATCAAAACAAGATTGTAGTAAGGAATTGAAATGCTGCCCATTAAAAGACGGCCCTTTACCGGAATATCAATTGTCTGGTTTTCAGGACCAAAAACCATGCGCACAATCTGCTGGATTATGTATTCCAGGGCAAAGGTTACAAGAAGGGATTCTGCAACCTTGCCGTAAAGTTTTTTAATTAAAAGACGCTCAATTACAATGCCGATTAAGCCCGTAATTAAAGCCGCAAGAATTGCTGCTACTGCAAAAGGCACATGAAGCACGTTTACGGTAACGCATGCCGTGTAGGCTCCGATCATAATGAATTCACCATGGGCGTTGTTTACAACATCCATCATTCCAAAAATTATAACCAGCCCGATGGTAGTTAAAAAAAGAACTGAGGAGTTGCTGATACCGTTCAAAAGCTGTTGAATAAAAAGACTCATCTACAACCTCTTAGAAAAATAAATTGTGAATAAAACTGTCTGAAGAAAATGCCATTCCGAATTTGCAACGATTAAGCAAATTCAGAATGACATCATGTTTATTCCGGAATTGGAGCAACAAGGCCATCGCTCTTTGCAACTACCTTGTAGGTAAGGTCTTCCTGAACCTGACCGATATAAGTGTTAAGCCAGCAATGGTGGTTGCTTTCGTCCATCTTAAGCTTGCCTGCAGGAGAATCAAATTCCATTCCGCTTGCTGCAGCAATAATGTCTTCTGTGCTTAAAGATTTGGCACCTTCAATGGCTTTCTTAAGCATGTAAACTCCATGGTAAGCACCTTCTGCCAGGTTTGTAATTGTAGTATTGGCACCGTAAAGAGCCTGATACTTGCTGATGAATTCCTTGTTTTCAGGTGTGTCAATTGAATTAAAGTAATCAAAGGAAGCGTAGCATCCTACGGCACTTGAACCTACAGATTTAATTGCAGCTTCGTGGGAAGCAATGGCACAGATTGGAGTAACTTTAGGATCCATTCCGTACTGGCTGTAGTCCTTAAAGAAAGGAACTGCAGAGTTGCCTGCAACGGCACTGAAAACAACATCGCAGCCGGAAGCCTTAATGCGGTTTACAATGGAAGAAAAATCTGTTTCTCCGTTAGGCGCATATTCTTCCCCTACAATTTCTCCGCCTGCAGCAGTAATATATTGTTTTGCAAAGGCAATGGACTTTCTTGGGAATTCATAATCTGAACCTACGATGTAAACTTTCTTGCCGATATTAGAAACCATCCACGGCATAAAGGAAGCAACCTGCTGGTTAGGACATGTATTTGTATACAGAAGATTCTTAGACGGTTTTTCTCCTTCGTAATATGTGTTGTAAACCAAAAGACCGTTGTATTTTTCTATGGTAGGAATTACTGCAAGACGTGTGTTTGATGCGTTTGTTCCGACAATGGCAACAACCTTTTCTTTAAGGATAAGCTGCTGTGCTTTTTCTGCTGCCATGGAAGGATCAGAGCCGTAGTCTACATAGAGCGGTTCCACCTGCATGCCCTTAATGCCGCCTGCTGCATTGATTTCGTCAACTGCCATTTTTGCTGCATTATACATTGGAGTTTCAGAAATACTGAAATTTCCCGTTGTGCTGTAAAGAATGCCGAGCTTAATTGTTTTTCCGCCTGATTCCTTAGAGCATCCGCCCATACCAAGTGCCAAAGCACAAACTGCAACAGCTGCTGCAACCTTTCCAATAAATCTTTTCATTTGTGACCTCCAAATAAAAAAAGCGGTTCAATCCATCATTGCTGTAAGATGAATTGAATCGCCTTTGATTCATAGTTTTAGTTTTTAATTTTTTATATCTTACTTTTCAGTAAGCTGGTATATATCAAGCCGTCTGGACTTTAATATCTTATACTGGCTGCGGAACTCCTCTACCCTTGCAAGATCAATGTCTTCATACAGAATGGATTCCTTTTCGTCCAGCTGCTGGATTATTTTGCCGAAAGGATCTACTACAATGGAATGTCCCCAGGCAACGTAGCCTGCCTTTTCATCCCTTGCAGGCGCACAGCCGGCCATGTAAACCTGGTTGTCCGTTGCCCTTGTGCGGAACATGATTTCCCACCATGCAGGTCCGCTTGTCATGTTAAAGGCAGCAGGCACAATAATCATCCTTGCACCCTTTTCTATCATAAGGCGGCTAAGTTCAGGGAACCTTATGTCAAAGCAAATCATAAGTCCCATTTTTCCGAATTCCGTATCAAAGACAGTCACCTGGTTTCCGGCAGAAAGAGTATCGCTTTCGTGGAAGTTTGCACCGCCCGGCAGGTCGCAGTCAAAAAGGTGCATCTTGCGGTGTTTTGCAATCTGCTTTCCCTGACGGTCAAAAACATAGGAAGTGTTATAGATGTTTTTCCCTTCACGTTCCGGCATGGATCCAGCCACAAGGTAAATGCCGTTTTTTGCGGCAGTTTCAGAAAGCTTCTGCCAGTTGGCACCTCCGTCTTCCTGTGCAAAAATGGGAAAGTTGGAAGCCTTATAGGGGCAGCTGAACATTTCCGGCAATACCACAACATCGGCTCCGGCAGAGGCTGCCCGCTTAACTTTTTCAACGGCATTGCTAAGGTTCTGGTCGTTGGTGGCCTCCCCTTTCATCTGAATAAGTGCCAGTTTAAATTTCTGTGTTTCCATAGAGCATTCCTTTTGCTTTTGCTGCGTATAAAATACCATAAACCAGGCCTGTAAATACCGACAAAAAATACAAATATTTATTAAAAATATTGTGCAGATTACCATTAATGCTTTCCGCATTCATCATAGCTGCAGATTTTCAATCATGTAAAAATAAGGCATAATAGGCAAATGCTTAAATTCCCTAAACTACCGCAATTTGTAAAATGCACGCTTTCTTCTATATCATCTGCCTTTGTTGATTTTGCTTTCTTTTATCTGATACAGACCCTATGCGTAAAACTTGATTTTTCACAAAGCATTTCCATCGTATGCGCTACGGTTGTAGCAAGGATTTTTTCTACCATCGTAAACTTCATAATCAATAAGTTCTGGTGCTTTGAAAGCAAAAAAAGCGCACAGAGGGAAGCAATTCTTTTTGCCATCCTGTTCATTGCAAAAATGGCGGCAAGTGCTTCTTTAGTTGCAGCAATTTGCTCCCTTGCCTTTGTAAAACTAAAGACAGTTACAATAAAAATAATGGTAGATACTGTTCTCTTTTTTATCAGCTTTCTGGTGCAGAAGTTTTTTATATTCTGAAATAAAAAAATGCCAGCCGCCAAAACTATATTGCTAAAATTTGTGCATAATGGTATTTTAACAATACAAAACAAAAACACGAGCTGGTGATGGTAGTCCAGCTGACTTATAATCATAAGTCCAGTAACCTTCAGATTTATTTTTGATGTCCAGTTTTGCTTTACGGGAAAGGTGCGCCCAAGTGGGTTTTGCCTTCCTTCAGGGAGCAAAATATGGCAGCCAGTCAGGACTTTACAATCACAACGATTTATTTTAACGGACAATTCTGGAAGGCATTTATTCAGCGGATGCTGGGTGGCGTTCTTTTTACAAGTGAATATACGTTTGGAAAAGAACCTGCCAATCCACAAATCATTCAGTGGGTAAACGAAGAATTGCCGCTTTTAAAGTTCTACAAAACCGACAGCACGGAACTAAAAAGAATTACCCCTAAAAAGAATGACTGCAGCAAAAAGTCATTTAACAAGGCACTGAATGCCTACAAAGACGCGCAAAAGACATTTCTTGAAGAAAAAAAGTCCAGCAAGAAGCAAATCCAAAGGCAAGAAAAGGAACAAAAGTATATCTTAAAAAAACTGAAGAAAAAGCAGCAGAAGCGGCATTGATTTTGTTCAGCGTTTTAGTCGGTCTAAACCGACTCGGCGGCCACCGACTAAACTTGAATTATCAGGCAATACGCTTTATACTCAAAATCAGAGGTAAACATGCAGGAAGCTTTTTTTGGCAGGGAAAATGAAACAAAGCAGTTAAATAATTTTTTTAATACGGATTCCTTTCAGGCAGCACTGATTTACGGAAGACGCCGTGTTGGCAAAACAGAACTAATCAAGCATTGCATTCAGGATAAAAAAAATAAAGCCATTTACTATGAATGCAAGCAGACTTCAGAAGAAAACAATGTTTCAAGCCTGTGCGAAGTAATATCCGACGTGCTGGACTTTCCGCCTATGACGTTCAGGGATTTTGAATCAGCATTAAGTTTTCTATATAAACGGTCAGAAAAAAAAAGCTTATACTTGTAATAGATGAATACCCTTACCTCAGGAACGTAATAACCGGACTGGACAGCATAATCCAGTCATTAATTGACAACAATAAAAACAAGTCAAAACTAAAACTTATACTCTGCGGCTCTTTTGTAGACACAATGAAGTCATTACTGGAAGAACAGAATCCATTATTCGGACGTTTTGATTTAATAATGAACCTTAAACCCATGGACTATTATGAATCTTCCCTTTTCTATAAGGACTTTCCGGAAGATGACAAAGTACGCCTTTATTCTGTTTTTGGCGGCATTCCATATTATAACCGGCTTATTGATTCTAAAAAGTCTGTAAAAGAAAATATAATTGATCTGATAGCAAGTCCGTCAAGCAGGCTGGAAAACGAAGTAATCATGTACCTTAAAACAGAAGTTTCAAAAATGAAGAATGCTTACGAAGTTTTTGAAACCCTTGCAAAAGAGTATGTAAAATTCAAGGACATACTTTCCCAGTCAAAGGTTTCAAGTTCCCCGACTCTTGCAGACATTCTGGACAAACTGATTAAAATGAATCTTGTAATAAAAGAATCCCCAATCAATGATGAAGGGAACAAGAAAAAGGCATCCTATTACATTTGTGACGGACTTACGTTGTTTTACTTTAAGTATATTTACAGAAACCTTTCGCGCTTTAATGTTATGGACAGCAATATTTTTTATGACAAATTCATTGCTCCTGATTTTGAAGAACGCTATGTCCCGAAGGCATTTGAACATATATGCAGGCAGTTTCTTATACGAAAAAACCGCATGGGTGAACTGAAAGACAATTTTGAAAAAATCGGCAAATATTATTACGACGACCCCAAAAACAAAACTAACGGAGAATTTGATATAGTTACGGAAAATGACGGCAGCTATATTTTCTATGAAGCAAAATTCTGTGATTCTCCGCTGGACAAATCCTTAATATGGCAGGAAATCCAGCAGGTAAATAATACGGGCTTAACATGCTCAAAATACGGTTTCTTTTCTAAATCCGGCTACAAAAAACTGGATGCCGGCTTCAAAAAAAACCTTATTCTTTTTGACATTAAGGACCTGTTTGTATAAATATTGAGCAGGGCGATATTAACTGTATAAATAACCGCCCAGCCGCCGGGTAAACTTGAATTATTGCACAATAAGTTTTATACACAGCCATTCTTTATTAAACTTGAAAAATCCCTTCTGCAAATTCTTTTAGACAACCCCAAATAAAATTACGATTATACATTTCCTCCTGATAAGGCAAACACCCTTGCTTAACTGTGCACAGACCCCTGGCGAAAGTCAGTGTCAATTAGAAGCCCATGTCTATTAAAACTTTCGCCACAGATAATGGAGACTACTAAGTTCGGGATGACCAGCTGCATTCGGGATGACATAAAGCACCCGTCGCCCTGAGGATGCTCAATGGCTGCCGCACTTGTCCTGCTTAAGCCTGCAATGTGCATGCAGGCTTAAATTCCATGCAGCGGAACAACGGCTTGCACAGACCGGTATATTATAATATACCGGTCTGGTATACTTTAATATACCGATACGGTATACTGTAACATACCGGTGTGGAATATTATAATATACCAGTAAGCAACAGGTATTGTTCCATGCGTGGTAACAATACAGTGCAGCCCATGGATAATACTGCAGGAGGACCCAATGGAAACCTTTAACACCACCTTTAGCGATACAGAAGGCAAGGGAACAGTCACGCTTTATACAAACCACGTAAAAGGCGGTGCCTACGTAGGACGCTTTGACAGGAAAACCGTAGACATGAACACACTGATTGCAAGGATTCAGAAAAGAAAGGCAGGCACAAACGAACTTGCCCTGCAGCAGTCGGCAGGCTTTATAAAGGAAGAAGTCCTGGAATCCCTGCGCAGGGGGGAAGCCGTAAACCTGATGGACCTTGGCACCCTTTACATTTCCGTAAAGATTGAATGGGACGGAAAATCCGGCGAGCCTGACCTTAAGGAAAGCAAAAAGAACCTGCGCGTAAAGTTTACGCCAAGCCCCCTTACCCAGGCGGCAGTAGATTCCGTAGAAATAAAGGACATTTCCGTTGCTTCCGTAGGGCCTGAAATCCGTTCCGTAAAGGACAACTTTACGGGCCTTGAAGGCGGCACGGTTTCTATAGGCAAGGATATTGAAATAAAGGGGGAACGCCTGAAGCTTGACGACGGAGATGCCAGCGGCATTTTCTTCTGCCCGGTTGATGCAGGCGGAACCATTGTTGCCGATGAAAGCCGGTGGCTTAAAAGCCCTAAGGTAACGTGCAACAGGCCAAAAACCATCAGGTGCTACGTGCCGGACAATCTTGATAAAAAGAGCGAATACAGGATTCTCCTGCGTACTTTCTTTTCCAATAAAAACAAACAGCTGTTAAAGGAAAAGCGGGAAGCTGCATCCTGCATTGTAAGGGCAGCGGAATAAAGGCGTGGGCAATGAAGGCCCTGAGAGTTCTATATGCAAATATTACGCATAAAAAATACTATTTACCGCCAGTTTGCAAGCAAACTGATTTGGTTGCAAACCGGTTTGCCTGCAAACCCTTTACCTTTTAGACTTTATGAACATCTGTTCAAGCAAATATTTGCCGGTCCTGGTTTTAAAGATGTTCCTGTTCATTTCAGGGATGGATTCCTTCTTGCAGTAGCCTTCCATAAGGTTGACGATGTAGTCTGCTTCTGCAAGTATCTGAAAGTCCATGCCGTCTATGGCCTTGTAGGTATGGTGGTGGCCTATTATAAAGCAGATGCGCTCTACGTCCTGTGCCGGCAGGTTTAAGGGCGCAAGAAGCTGCCGGGCTATGGCAGGGTCTTCTTCTTCCTGGTGCTGTGGCTGGGAGTTTCCGTATTTTTCCTTAGATATCTTGCAGCCGATGTCGTGCAGGTATGCTGCTGCTTCCGTTATGAAAAGGGTGTGTTCGTCAACCATTTCCATCTGTGCAATAAGGCGGCTGTAGCCGTGCACTGCCATTAAGTGATGGATGTTCGGTCCGTCCGGATCGTAGTCAAAAATTGCCTTTACAAGTTTTGTTAAATCCATGGTATCTGCCTTCTATTAAATATTTATGTCTTTATAAAGCTGCGGTTACGCTGCCCTTTCAGTTGATTTTACCGCAAACTGCAGGGCAATGGCATTGTATTTTATGGTAAAGTTCCGCTGCAGCATTTTATTGACAAAGCCGAACGAACATATTTATACTTTTATCAGTAAATATGGCCGAACGGCTAAAATCTACAACAACGCAAGGCAGGTACAAATTGACTAAAATCCTGGATTCCAAGACCCTTGGCAAAGCCATAAAGGAACGGCGCAAGGCACTGAACTATACGCAGTCCTATATTGCAGGCTTTACGGGCTTCAGCACTTCCTTTATTTCTGACGTAGAAAACGGCAAGCCCACGGTGGAACTTGAAAAGACCATACGCCTTTTGCAGATACTGGGCCTTGATTTGAATATAACCGTGCGGGGGGAATAATGAAAAGCTAAAGGTAGAAATTGAAATAAACGGTAAAATGCATTCAGCAGGCATTTTAAAGTCAGAATACAGGGAACTTTTCTAAAGCCCCCCTTGCAGACCAGCTGAAGCTGTGGGATATTACGGTCTTTAATTATTTAATCGGCAACACGGACAACCACATAAAAAACCTTTCCCTGCTCTACTCTGCAGATTTATCTTCCGTTTCTTTAGCCCCTGCCTACGATATTGTAAGCACACGGATTTATGATTCCTGTTCTGAAGAAATGTCCTTAAGCATTGGCGGGGATACTGTCCTGATACAATGTAATGGGGTCTATGTCTATGTCTTCGTTCCAGACTGTAGTGCATCCGTCTGTATAAACGGAATCAAAAAAAGCCTTGTTTGCCAGCGGTTCAAATATTTCATACTTTAATAATGGCGAACAGTCATAAATCTTTTTTTCACCGGATTCAAACAGGAGAAGCAGTTTATAGTTTTCAAGAGGCCTAACTTCTTTTACCACCCATTTTGGATTCATGTTAAACTCCTATTCCAAAGGCTTGATTCTGAACAGCTTTTGTTTTTCAATACAAAGTTCCCAGTTTGCCTTTAATTCTTCCTTATGAATTTCTGCCCATGCGGCAACTAATTTTTGTTTAGCAGGAGGCAATGAACCTTCCGTCAAGTTTCCTTCCAAGTCAAATACAGCAATCTGTCCGCCATACTTAACATGAAAATGTGGAGGATTGTGTTCTGAACCATTGTTATACATATAAACTAATAAACCATAAAACATAGAAATACAAGGCATTTTCTTTCTTCTAGGAATAATCCTGATTCACTTGCTTAACGGCACACAGATCCCGAAACAAGTTCGGGATGACTTGCCTAAGTTCAGCATGACCAGCGCATTGTTAAAGCTGGCTGCCGGAAACAAGGCGGATGTTATTCTTTTTTGCATAGGCAAGGGCCTGATCTGTAAAGCCGTTCAATGAAAAATAGAAGTAATGCATTGCGGCATTTTCCTTTTTCTTGAGCATACTAAGGTCTTTTTCAATATGCTTTTTAAGGTCAGAATCGTTTATCTTGCTGTTATGGAATTTACATTCGGCACTGATAATATTGGAATGTTCATAGTCTGATGCCATAATGTCAACTTCAACGTTCTTATTCCACCAGCGGCCTGCCTGACTAAAGGTAAAGGGCAGCTTATGGTTTTTATTCTGCACCCGGAGCCATTCAATGCAGACACCCTCAAAGGCAGAAGAAGCAAATTCATTCATCTGGGGTTCAATTATTGCTTCATAAACATTTTCCCAGTCGCCGAATTCAAGGGAAGACAGATTGGGCAGCACAAACCTGTACCAGAAGCGGAAAAAAGAATCACGGAGCTTTAATAAACCGCGCTGTGTATTCTGCTTTTCTTTTTCCGTGCTAAAGACAGGGAATTCCCTAGTTACAATTCCAAGTTCAATAAGGTTTTTAATGTAGACGGAAAGCTTGCCTTTTTCTATCAAAGTAGACTGCTGGATTTCGTTAAATGATGTTTTGCCTGCGGCAATTGACTGAATTATCGTATTGTAAGTTGCAGGTTCCCTAAGTTCCTGGCGCATAAGGAATTCCGGTTCAGAATAAAGGATGGCACCGCGCTTAAGGATTGCAGAACATATATTTTCCTTTAGGCTTTTTGCCTTGTCAAACAATGAAAGATAATAAGGAATGCCGCCAAGGATTGCATAGGCCATTATTTTATCTGCAGCATTCCATTCCGGGAAAAATTGCGATGCGTCTGAATAAGACATGGGCAGCATTTTATAGATGCCTGTTGCCCTGCCATAGAGCGGATTTTTTTCTGAAAGGATTTCCTTTTCCATATAGCTCATGGAACTGCCGCAAAGAATAATCATTACGCCAGAAGCCTTAAATTCAGTATCCCAGAGCTTTTGCAGAAGAGACGGAATTTCCGGGTTTTCCCTGGACATATAGGGGAATTCATCAATTACAAGAATCTGTTTTTTATTGCCTTTATGGGGAATATCCTTTACTGCAAGAAAAGCCTGCTCCCAGCTTGCAAATTCAGATATATATTGTTTCTGGGGAATGTCAAATGAAAGGAGCTTACGGCTGAAATTCTTGAGCTGGCTGGAATCGTCTGTCTGCGTGCATGTAAAGAATACAGGATTTTTATCTGCACAGAAGTGGCTTAATGTTTCTGTCTTGCCTATTCTGCGCCGGCCGTAAAGCACAATGAACTCTGCGTTTTTTGACTGGTATTTTTCCTTCAGGAATGCAAGTTCTTCTTTTCTGCCTATGAAAGTGTCCATAGGTATACTCTATCTGTCAAATCACGATTTGTCAATTCTAGATTTGACAGATGATATTGCAAGTTGCTTAACGGTCCGTGTCATTCTGAAAAATGCGAAGCATTTGTTCAGAATCTGCTGCACTTGCTTAACTGCCCGGCAGGGTGACGGTGCACGCGGGTTATCTGTGCTCGCGGTGCTTGTCGCCGTTGTATTCATTGCCGCCGTTGTTTGCGTACAGGTAGCTGTAGCCGCCGTATTTGCTGTTTGCATTTGTGTCAAAGTAGCTGCATTCGCCTGCATAGACAGGTGTAGAAGTCTTCATATTTGCCCAGCCGCAGCTGCTCCACCACCATTTAGCAGGTCCTTTTTCATTTGCATCATCTGGCATATCCCCTGCCAGAAAGTGAACATAAGATGTGGCGTTAATGTTCCACGTTATCCAGTACCACACATTGCCGTTGTTCTGCCATGGGCTCATTGCCCTTACATGGCGCGGAGATTTATTCCAGTCGCTGCTGTCCCATGTAAGAGGGAAGTCTGCCGTAGTTACACCGCCTGATATGTTGTCTCCGCCACGCAGCCATCGTTTTGGATAGTCAGATGTTGCATTATTGCTTATTCCGTTTTCGTAGAATACAACAACAGTGCGCATGGCAGATTCGTAGGCTGGCTCTGAAACATCACTGCCCTTTTTAGCCTTTGCTTCTATAAGGATTTTGTAGCCTGTAATGCTTTCTGCATTGCCATTTGCGTCAATTGGTGTTCCTATTGTTTTTTGGGCTTTCTTTGCTATATTGCCGTCGTTTGCTAAATCATTTATCCCAATACCAAAGTCCGGTGCCGAATCAATGGCAGTTCCATTGCGCTTCATAATTACATCATCACCACCGTTATTGCTTAACCTTAAATAATCCGGTGTGCTTTCCTTTATGCGCAAATTGATTGTGCAGCCAGGCGTCTGACAGTCTGCCTTGTATGTAGTTGTCGGGTGCTGTATAACTGTAGTGCCGTCAATAGTTTCGTTTACCTTGTATACACGGATTACAGGGGTTTCTACGCCGGTGTTTGTTTTCTGGTATTCTGCAGCGTCATTTTTGTTCTGTATATTATTTTCTACAACGCCTGCAGGGATTGTTACTGTATAGTCTGCACCCTGGACAGGCAGGGCAAAGTCATCCTTTAGGCTTACTACAAGCACATTGTTGCCTGTGCCGTCTACCTTTACGTAGTTTGATGCCATGGCAACAGGCACAGTGTCCGGGCTTACGTTGTGCTGGGTTTCGTTGTAAATTGCCTTTAAGGCATTTACTAAATCTGTATTGTCCGTGTCGTATTCATATTTCAATACATACTTTGTAGACAAATCCGGCATCTGTGTTCCCGTATCCCAGCCGTTGGTTGTTTCCTTATAGAAATCTGTAATTGTGCTGCCGTATTCCTGATACTGGCTTTCCGTAAGGATGGCAGGGGCTTCAAAGCCGCTGGCCTGCTTTAGCACAATATATAAGTCATTGCCGCTTGCATCCTTTGACTGCTTTGTAATTTCCGTATTGAATGTAATTCTTAGTTCACGGTCTTTTGTGCCTGCTCCGTCTCCGCTAGGCTTTACAAGTTCCACTTTTGTAATAACCGGCTTGCCGTTTACAATCTTTATGTCGCGGCTTGTGGTAAGTGCTGCAATATCGCTAAAGATAACATTAGGACTTGAAGAATTCTGTGCAACAATTGTTCCGTGCTCATCTTTAATATAAGCACCTGCATCATAATCTAGGGAAACGGCATTAAGCTGACTTGTGGCATCGTCTTCTGCTATTGTGTAGGTAAATTCTATCTTGTTAGCAGCAGTTGCTGCTGGTGCTGCAAGGCCTGCATATTTTACTGTGCCTGTGTCTCCGCCGCCGTTACCGATGTTGCCCAGGTTTAGCTTTATGCCGGATGCTTTTACGCTCTTTCTGAATGTAAGGACAAAGTGCAGGGTCTGGCCTGCTTTATATGTGCCGTCTGCTTCTTTTGTTGTAATTGATGTCAAAAGGTTTCCTTTATCCAGCGAAACCTGCACCACATCAGATACAGGGGACTGGTTGCCTGCCTTGTCTATCTGTTTTGCACATACTTTGTATGTTCCGTTCTGGGCAATTTTTGGTGTAACAGAGTCTGTATAAACCGTCCATGAAGTGCCGCCGTCAAAACTGTAATAGCGTGTTGCACTTTCGGCAGACTCAAAGCCGGTAAATGCAATCGTTTCTATATCTGAATAATACAAGGTGCCATTAGTAATTCCCGTTACGGCAGGCTTTGCAGGCACTGCTGTATCTATGACAATGTTCTTATTATAAATGTCACCCGATCCATCTGGCGTAAAGTCTGTCATGGCGTTATCGGCAACATCAAGGATATTGTTTTGCCCGCCGTCAAAGCTTACAAATTCAAGTCTATCTGCCTTATCCCCATCGGCAATTGTATACTTAAACATCAGGGCTTTAGCGTTTGGCATGGAAACAGCCTGTGCAATGCTTTGGGTTTTGCCTGCACCTGCAATGTTAAGTGCAAGCTTTACTTTTGTTAAATCTGCAATGGTAACGTCTTTATCAAAGGCAGCCTGGAAGTATAGTTCCTTGCCTGCATTGTAATATCCTGTGCCGGTAACGCTTTCTACCTTTAAAAGCCTTGGGTTAGCATTATCAATATAGATTGAACGCACCTGGTTAAGGTTGTAGCCTGTTAATATAGTCGGGTCAGTTATTGTTTCGCCGTCTGTATCTTTCCATGTGTTGCCATTTGCAACAAGGGTGCGGACATAAAGTTTTTCTGATATTGAGCTTTCATCACTTCCTACGGTATATAAATATGTATGTTTTGTGCCGCCGTTGCCTGAAACATATTTTGCAACACCGCCGTTGTTTAAAATAATGTAAGGATCTGCACTGCCGCCTTCAAAGGTAACCTTTTTGTTGTATTCCATTACTATAGGAATCTGGTCTCCTTTTTTGTATGTGCCGTCCTGCTTTGTAGAATTTATGCGCAGCAAGGCCGGCGGGCAGCTGCTTACAAAGTACCTTGCACTTGCCTTTGCCGTGTTTGCACCCCAGTCTGTAATCAGGGCATTGATGTTTACAGTAGTGGTATCTTCCGGAGTTTTTGCTTCAGACTGCCAGGTGTAGACATCACCAGCTTTTGTACTGCCTGCAACACTGATTTCCTGTATGATTCCATTGGAATTGTATAAATAAAGCATTCCGATTTTGGAAGTATCATTCCACTGTGTAACCAGGTTGTCGTTCCATGTGCCTGTGTAATAGACTTTGTCTGTAATACGATTCATTGCATCTCTTTTATAAGACTGCAAAGTAGTCCTATTGTTGTCTGCATTGGTCAAATCAATAACAGTTTCCGGGCTTCCGTCTATATGCACAACATGCACAGCGTTTATTGTCAGGGCTGGCTTTTCTACATCTCCCTGCAGGTTCAGCTCTTCTGTAATTGCGCCGTTATCGTCTTCTATCCTTAAAATAAACAGCTGGCTCTTTATGTTTTCTGTAGAATTGTCCTGTGCTACGGTTACTTCTTTCTGGCCTATGTCTCCAATTGCCACCGTTTTTGTTCCTGTGCCGTTGATTCCAAAATCAGAAATAATATTGAATTCCTTGGCAAAGATGTAGGTTCTGGATCCGTCTACAAGGTCTGGATTATTTGTAAATCCAACAACCCAGAGCTTATTGCCGTCAGTTTCTGTGTTCCAGCCTGTGTAGCCTGTGTTCATGTAATTTAAGTAATCGTCTTTATTTTTGTTTGCAATACGCACAATCTTAAAAGACCTTACCTGACTTTGAGTTCTGACTTTTCCTGTAATTGTAAATTTACTGCTGGCATCTCCAAGGACAATGCTGCCGTTTTGCGGGCTTGTAATTGTAAGTTCCGGAGGGTTTACGCTTGCAATTTTTAAATACCTGACAAAAGGCGTGCTTTGTGCGCCATAGATGTCCGTACACCATGATTTTATATAGAAGCTTCTTACTTCTGATATTGCATAGACAGACCAGATTTTGTTTTTAGGGTACTCGTCTCCCGTCAGGTCAAGGTGCACGGATTTTGATTCGTCCTTATTAAAGTTGCCGGAGTCATCACGCACGTAAATTTCAATGTCTACAGACTGCACGCCGTCATCGTCATAGGCATATCCCTGGACAAGGCATCCCGGGTAAACGATTTTCTGACCTTCTTCTTTATATTCCGTGTCTCCTAAAGTCATCTGGGTCCACGGCTTGTCTGATTCGTTGTAATAGACAAAATAGCCCTGAACCTTGCGTTCCAGGTTGCCGCCTTCGTCAAAGCTTTCTGTAATTACCTTTAAAAGGTGCTTGCCTGCCTGAACGGTCTGAGGCAGGCTTTCTTTTTCTACATTTATTTCAAAACTTCTTGTAGAAGCATCAATTACTTTTGTATATACATGGCTTAAACTAAGCAGGTCTGGCACGGCTTCCATGGAAGCAACCTGTATGTCTGCAGATTCGTCAGTGCCCATAACTTCGTCAAAGACAAGTATGAACTTTCCTAAGCGGGTGTTTTCTTTCTGGTTTACTTTTACCGTAAAGTTCTGGTTTACCAGTTTGTCCAGGATTTCGTTATTCTGTAAAAGTTCGTTTTCCGGTTTGTTAAACAATTGTGAGGCGGCTGCATAATTTGCATACAGGGCGTTGCCTATGCTTACTGTGGCTTCAGGTTCTACGCCGTCTACTGTAAATATGCGTTCGTCTTTTGAATTCTTATTCGGGTTGTTGTCTTTGTCCCTTGCTTCTGTTGTTAAGGTAAATTCCTTTTTTGCTATGTTTTCAGGCAATACGACAGGCAGGCTCCATACAAAGTTTCTTGCATCCCCTGAAGACTGGCCCTGGGGATATTCTGCCCATGTGCCGTTCTGCAATACCTTCCATGTACCGTTCCACATAAACTGCATTGTGGTAAAGTTTTCTGCCGTAAGGGTTACGGTCATTTGCGTAACACCTTCGTTGTCTGTGGCTGTTCCGCTTACTAAAATGTCACGCTGCATAATGGATGTAGGTGCCGGGGAATTTACAGTTACGCTTGGGCCTTCTATGTCTACTGACGGGCCTAAACCAATCTGGCAGGAAGCACAAACAAAAAGAGAAGCTATTGCTATTAAAACATACTTAATTGCATTTTTCATTTTACACTTCTCCTTTTTTAGTAGCGGACATAGCCTGAAGTAAAGGTTGCCTGACCATAGCTGGATATAGGGTAATTTTTTGTGTTGTTTTTTCTTCTTAAAAGAATTGCCCATTTTGTGCTTACAATGTCGTAAGATACCCAAATGCTCTCGCTATCATTTATGGCATAGGCATTTTTAGAATACTGTTCAGATTCGCCGTCACGCACAGGGAATCCTGCAACTTTAGGTTCACCACCAGGAGCAGTGCCGCCTTCTATGCTAAGCTGTCCCTGTCCGGTCTCGTAGTTAGTGACATAAACTACGGTTTTAAATACGCCTTCTGCACCGTTTGCAGATTGTGTCATAGATATGCCGCCATCTGTCTTTGCACTGTCTAGGGTGGCATATGCCGTTACATAGTCTTTGCAGGCAGTTTCATAGCTGCCGTCACCTACAATAAGGATTTTGCCTGTGTTATCGCTTTGCATTACAGCGGTAAAGCCCGATGTAGCAGATAAATCAGATTCTGTGGCATCAGGGATTTCTGACATGGAACATCTTGTGCTTGAGTTGGCTCCGTCGTTAAAGGTATACGTAGCAGCATCCTCTGTTGTAACTTCATTTACGCCATTATTTAATTTATATCTTTTCCATGAAACTGAACCTGGCGTTGCTACCCCTGTTCTGCCGTTAAAGGCACCTTTATTTATTGTTTTATAATGCAGCGTTGCACCCGGGGTCTGGCTGTCTACGCGCACGCGGGCATAGCCTGTAGGCGCAATTTTTCCACTGCTGTTATCTTCTAAATTGTTTCCGGCTTTTGTCCACCTGGTAATTTCTGTAAGGTTTCCGCTGGCATCTGGTTCTTTGGCACCGTAGCCATGACTGTATCTGTCTACGCGCACTACAGGAGCTGAAGCATTGTTTGTCCAAAGCGTATAGTCTGCATCGACCGTATCGTCTTTGCCCTTTAAGCCTGCAAAAAGGTTTCCTACCTCATCGCGGAAGGCACCCGGGCTTATGATAAGTTCCCATTCAATGCCTTCCTGGATTGTTACAGGGAAGGTAATGGTATAGGTTTTGTTTTCATTGCTTGCCACAATGGCACTAGAGTTCATCTGTATTGAATGCTGATGGTAGCCTGTTTTTTCAAATACCTTGCGGATGTCTTCTACCGTAACATGCTTGTTTCTGCCATGCGGGTCTGTGTATGTTTCCCCGTCAAATAGCCCAAGGTTAAAGTCAAGGACAAATTTTGTATCTAAATCCGGCACATAATTGCCACTGCTTAACTTTAAGCCGTGGGTTATCTTTTTATAAGGTCCTGCGGCAATGCCTGTGCGTGCATCCAGAAGTTCCTTAACGTTGCCATTGCCGCTGCCTGTTTCAGAGCAGACAAGCATTTCTTTTTCTGCAACAGTCAGGGCTGCAGAGTTAAAGACCTTATTAAATTCGTCTACAGTCATTACGGCAGGAATACCCCATTTGCCCTTGCGCTGCAGGGTAATTGTACCGGATTCTTTATAGACGCTTTCCGTAAAGTTTAAGGTTATCGTAAGCTTGCCGTCTGCATAATAAGAAGATGCCACAACCTTATTGTCTGCAGGCACAGTAGAAGCAATGGCAGGGGCTACTCCGTCTGCAAAAATGCCAGGCCTGTAGCAGCCGCCTGTTGTATCACCTATCAATTGACTGATTTTTGCCGTAGTTTCAGCATCCTGCTTATTATCATATTTATCCTGCAGGCCGCTTAAATTTACTGCCGTTATTTTTATTCCCTTATAATTGTCTGCAAAATCTCCTGCACCTGTGCCGTCTGTTACGGTGTGTTCAAATTCAAGTATGGAAGAATTTCCTGTATCGTTTGGCTTTACATTTATAGTGCGTGGTGTGCTTCCGTCTGCGGCATTTATTGTTGCAAAGGTAATGGAAGCACTTGCTGCCTCGTAAGGTTTTAAGGTGTCCCCCAGGAATATCTGAAACTTAAGCTTTGCGCCCTTTCTGTAGTTTCCGTTCTGGCAGGCAACCTTTATATCAAGGATTTCAGGGAACTTGTCGTTAAATTTAATCTGCTTAACGGCAGAATTATCAGAAACATTGCCTGCCTTGTCTGTGGCGCGGGCTATAATATTGTAAGTGCCACCGTTGTTGATTGTAACTTTGCCGTCTGCACCGCAAGTCCACAGGCCTGCTTCTCCACTTGCTGCTGCGGAACAGTCTATCCATGTCTGGCCGTTGTCTATAGAAAGTTCCAGCTTTTTAATGTCTGCATCGCCGGCATCCTTTGCTACTGTAATTTCTGGTTTTGCATTATATATGCCGCCGTCATCAATTCCATTTGCAGATGGAATTCCTGGCTTTTTAGTATCAAGGATTATCTTTAAGTCTTTATCTGTGTCTGTTCCCTGTTTTAAAGGGTTGCCGGCTGCGTCCTTTATGTTTGCCCAGTTGCCTTCAAAGCATGAATGAAAATTGTATTTAACTGATTTGCTTTCAAATTCCTGAGCCACTGTGTAAGCGTAAACAATCTTTTTGCCGTCAGCAGACATTGAATACTGGCTAAAGTTTATGTCGCTAAGTTTTAAGCCTACGCTTCCGTTTACAGATACTGTTTCTGAAAATTCTACTTCTACCAAAGCCTGTTTGTTGGCATTAAAGTAATAATTGCCGTCTGAGTCTTGGGTAAGCCCTGTTGTAACGACCTTAATGTTTTTTATTGTTGGCTTTACACCGTCTAGTTTTATTTCTTTTGCAATGGAAGAATCTGCTGAATCCCAAAAATTGCTGCCGCTTACAAAACTTATAGAAGCATTGCCGTTGCCCTGGGTGCCGGTTATAATCCTTCCGCCGTTTAGTTCAATCTGGGTGCCGGCTATACTTACACCGTCAGACTTTGCATTTTCCGGAACAATGTATTTAAACTTAATTGTATCAGATTCAGTTTCGCTTACATATTCTGCATATTGCGTTTGGCCTACGCCTGTAATGCCTGCAAGCTTTAATCTTGGGTTGCCTGATACCTTTACAGTGTCGCTGAACTTTGCCTGGAAAATTATTCCACTGTCTGTGCAGTAAGTGCCGCTTCTTGAATCGCAGGTTATGCTTTCCAGTGCTGGCAGCGGACTTAATACAACGGACAGGCGTCCTGATCCATTATTGCCTACAAGGTCCTGGCATTCAAAATTAAAGGATGGGGATGTGTCTTTTGTTGCAAAGCCGCCTGTGCCTTCTGCCCAGTTTTTTAATTCTTCTTTTGCTATTGTTAAGATTATATATTCTTTGCTGGCAGGATTTTCCCATGTCAATTTGCCGTTGGCAAAGGTATACACACATCTGGATTCTTGTCCCATGCGTGTTACTTTGTAACTGTCTTCTTTAATGCCAAGATTAGAAGACTTATATGCCTTAAACCTAATCTGTAAATTATTATGCAGATAGTCTACTACAGACATTTCCGCCGGGCTGGTTATTTTAAATTCAGGAGCATCAGAATCAGAGCCGATATTCCATACTTTATAAATCTGGTTGCCTATAAGGTTTTCTACTACAAACATAAGGAACTTGGTTCTGTTCATTTCTGCCGGGAAGTCCCTAAGCAGGTCAAAGGTAAAGTTAAAGTCTTCTTTTACAAATCCATCTGTATCTGCGCGTGGCTTGGAATCTGCAAAGGTATATTTCCGGACAAATTCGCCACTTTCTGCTGCACCTTCATTTACAAAAAGGCTTGCGGCCCTTGCCTGTTTTGCAGCTGATGTTGTATAGCCTGCGCGCTCTGGGATATAGGCTACTTTTATATATCTGCATCCGGCTGAATCACTTACAACGCCCGTAAGTGCAAAAGAAGATGCTACACCGTCTGCACCTGCAATAATTGCAGGCTTTTCGTTTTCTTTAGGGTTTGTTATCCTTATGGCAGGTTTTTTCTGGTCGCTTAAAGAAACTTCTATAAAGCGTGTCCTTGTTTTGTCATTAATGTCCTTTACATAGAGCAAAAGGTAATAGGTTCCGGCAGGCAGGGCTTTTTCTTCGCCATCTACAGTATGCATTGTGGAAATCTGGGCAGGTGTTTCTGTCTGGCCGGTTGCATCTACAGGTGTACCAACGTGGTCTATCACATTGTCTGCCGTTATGCTACTGTTGTTTTTTTCCTGTTCCGTAATAAACTTATAGGCATATTCTTTTATTTCATCATCATCAAAGAAGTATACTGGTATGGAACTTCCGACGCTTAAAGTCAAAAGATCATCTACTGCATTGCGCTGTTCAATTCCAGGATAGTCGCTTTCCGGGTACCATAATACATAACCTAAAGACCCGTTGCCCACGTTTTCTGCATCGTCATAGGTTTCATAGCATACTTTAAGATAGTGCTTTCCCGTATCCATTGAACTGCGGGCGGCAACTAATTCTTCATGGGTAAAACTGAAAGTAGGCAAATATATAGAACCTTCTGTAATCTCTGATGCCGTAATGCTTTTTGAAATAAAAGGTTCTGTTTCTGAATCTTCGTATAGATTTATAATAACTTTAGAAATGCTGATTGAATCTGAAAAACTGCCTTTTATAGAAAATCTTTCGTTCTGTGGAATGAACTTATTTTCTACAAGCTGTAAGTCCAGGGATTCCAGCTTTTCTTTTGTCATAAATTTTATCTGTATGTTTTTGCCGCGGTCTATATATGAGCCGCTGTCTACAGGTGCATCGTCGTCTACAATAAGGGTTAATACTGCCTTTGATTTTGAAGAAGTGGCCCTGCCTGCATCTTTTGCCGTGCAGATTAAAAAACAGTCGCCTTCGTCTAGATAGGCATCGTAATACCAGGTTTCTCCGTTTATTGTTCCATAACCTATAACCTGATTATTGCCGTTTATTCTTCTTGCAATTTCTACTTCCGTTACTTTTACATTATCTTTGCATGTGCCTTCTATACGCACTGCACGGTGAACGTTGTCTGAATCTTTTGGGGATGTTATTGTAAGTTCCGGTGCCTCAAGATCTACGGCACTTCCCATTCCGATTTCACAACTAAGCAATGCTAAAGAGAGTACCCCCCCAACAGGAATAAAATAAACTTTCTCATAAAGCCCCCTTTTTTAATTGCAGCTGTGGATTTCCAGTTTATGATTATCGGCACACTTTGCTTTATATATGATTTATTTTACTCCAATATCTCTACGTTGTATATTTTTAAATTTGAATTTGTGTAAAAAAAATGCCGGATGTTATTCTGACGGATATCGGTATGACATGCACACTTCGGAATGCCATAGAAACTATTCCGTGAAGACGTGGGGGGGGGGAAAAAAAAATTCTATCTTCTGCATGAACTGACCCCAAATTTTAGGACAGTTTAAGCAACAACCTCGTTTGGAGTTTTCCAGCCAAGATTCTGCTGAATGCGCTCATTATTGTAATATTCAATAAAATCGTCAATAAGTTTTTTTGTTTCTTCGTACGA
>JALELH010000044.1 GCA_022768865.1 Spirochaetia bacterium | reverse complement strand
TTAACCGCTACCTTGAAAAGGCAAAGATGGCAACTGAAGAAGAATTTACATCATCATTGAATGCAGATTCTGATTCAAATGCACAGCAGTCAACATCAACTGATCAGGTATCAGCTGAATAATAGTTAATTGCTGAAGTTTGCTTGACTTTGGTGAGACCGTCCATTAAGGACGGTCTTTTTTTGTTTTATATTCTATAAAGTTGTATTATCCATTAACATTAATTTAATTTTATTTTTATATATTTTTACGGTATAATTTTCGCTATGAGTTTTGAATTGCCAAATAAAAAAGAAATAGAAGCCAGGTATGAATCTTACAGGAACGTTTTTGATGAAATCCTTGAAAAAGTAGAAGGTTCCCTAAAAAATAATCTGCACCTTTTTTCTAACCCTACATATAAATCTCGCATTAAGTCTTTTTACAGTTACTATAAAAAAATCCTGCGCCAGAAAGCAAAGGAATCTTCGGAAAGCAATAAGCTTGTAACCCTTACGGATATGATTGGCATCCGTGTAATATGCCCTTTTGTAGAAGACCTTGCAGAAGTTGAAAAACAGGTTTCTGAAATTTACGATGTAAAAGAAATAGAAAAGAAGGGTGCAGAACAGTCTTTCAGGGAATTCGGCTATGAATCTGTCCATATTCTTATTGCCATACCGGAAGACTGCAGGCCAACAGTAAACACTGATATCGAACTTCCGGACAACTTAGTCTGCGAAATACAGGTAAGGACTATTCTTCAGGATGCATGGGCAGAAGTAGAACATGAACTTATCTATAAATCTGAATTCAATCCTTTTGATAAACCGCTGCGAAGAAAGCTTGCTTCCATTAATGCAAGTTTGACTTTAGCCGATATTATTTTCCAGGAAATCCGTGACTACCAGAAAAAACTTCAGTCAGAACTTGGCACACGCAGAAATACTTTCTATGAAAAGGCAGATGATTTTTCCAATGAAGTGCTGCATATCAGCAAAGAAAATCCTGCAAAAAGCAGTGCTTCTAGTGTGGATAGTCCTTTTACAAAGGGCAGCATTGACGATCTGGTTTTGCAGGCCCTCCATGAACATAACCAGGGCAATTTTGAAAAGGCGGTTTCCATCTATACACAGATTATTGAATCCAGTCCGGAACCTGCTGCTGTTGTTTTAAGCGTTATCTATAAGCACCGCGGCATGGCATATTTTGCACAAAATCTTTACGACAATGCCCTTGAAGATTTTTCCAAAAGCTTTGAATATGATCCAAAAAATTTCCGTTCAATCTATTATAAGGGAATTGTGTATTCCGTAATGAACCGCAACCAGGAAGCAGTAGAATGCTTTAATAAATCTTTGGAAATCAATGCGTTCCAGAGCCATGTTTTTTACCGCCGCGGACTTACATATTACAACATGGGAGAATACAGCCTGGCCATGCAGGACGTTACCAATGCCGTAAACCTTGGCCTGGAAGACGAAGACCTTAAGGAACTTAGAAACAAACTTGTAAAAAAGTTTGATATGGGAATGTAGACGTTCTGCCGAAAGGCGTCTATTAGAATAATTTGATTAAAATAGTTTTATTGAAAATAGACGCCGTAGGCAGGTTCAGTCCTGAAAAAAAATCTGCACAAACGTAGTGCGGAAGCATTTTTTTCAGAACTGGTTCTGCCGAGAGGTGTCTATTTATAAAAAAAATATTTATTTTTGCAAATTATTTACTTTTGCTATTGACATAAGTTTTTCTATAGTATATAGTTTCATTATCAACTTTACGTTGTATGTCTCCCTCGTCTAGTGGTTAGGACATCGGGTTTTCATCCCGACAACATGGGTTCAATTCCCGTGGGAGATGTGAATAAGCCTTAACAGAAATGTTAGGGCTTTTTTATTTTCTGCTACTGCAGCCAGTAATTTTTTATTTTTTGCCTGTTTTCAATAAAATCCTTATTGACATAAACTTTTATCTATTATATAGTATTTAAACAACGGAAGCGTTGTATGTCTCCCTCGTCTAGTGGTTAGGACATCGGGTTTTCATCCCGACAACATGGGTTCAATTCCCGTGGGAGATGCTGGTAAGCCTTAGTAGAAATGCTAAGGCTTTTTTTATCCCACTTTTATGGCAATTTTATCCCGTTTTTGCCCGAATTTTAGCCGTTTTTTCCTGCTTTTTTTAAATTTTATCTTGATAAAATGATCATGTTTATCTTGATAAATGTACCCGCTTTATCTTGATAAACTCAACCTGTTTATCTTGATAAACGTAACCACTTTATCAAGATAAAAGTACCTGCTTTATCTTGATAAAAATTTTATTTCATCTAGATAAACCCACCCATTTCATCTAGATAAACATACCCTAGTCATCTAGATAAACTTACCCTAGTCATCTAGATGAAATAACCCCAGTCATCTAGATGAAAATTTTATTTCATTCTGAAAAAAACTGCCGTCTTGTTTATTCCTATTCAGCTTGGATGCGTCTAGTTGTCCATTTTGGCCATAATGATTTTATATAATGCAAAACAGGTGTAAATTTCCTTTATTTTTATTATACTTATTGTATGGAAAGGTTTAATATTGCCATTGTAGGTTCAGGGCCAGCGGGTATAACTGCTGCAATTACTGCAAGAATAAGGAATAAATCCATTGTGCTTATAGGTCAGAAATGCGGAAGCAATAAGGTTTCTTCTGCGGCAGTCATTAAAAATTATCCGGGCTTGCCTGATGTTACCGGTGCCACGCTTAGCAAAAATTTGTTGAATCATCTTAATGCAATGCAGATTTCCATTACGGAAGACAAAATATCCTGCATTTATGCCATGGGTAAGTATTTTGTTTTAAAGGCTGCTTCTGGCACAGACTACGAAGCATCTTCCGTAATTCTTGCCTGCGGTGTGGATTTTGTAAAGCCGCTTAAAGGAGAAAAGGATTTTATTGGGCGCGGAGTAAGCTATTGCGCTACCTGCGACGGAATGTTTTATAAGGACAAGGCGGTTTGTGTTCTTGCCTATGAAAAAAATGCCATAAAGGAAGTAAAATATCTTGCAGAACTTTGCATAAAAGTTTTTGTCTTTAAGTGTTTTACTGATATAATAGAAGAAAGCCTTCCTGTAAATGTAACCGTCATTGCAGAAAAGCCTCTGGAAATAAAGGGCAGCTTAAAGGCTGATGTCCTTGTAACGGAAAAGGGCGAATACAAGACTGACGGCATTTTTATTTTGCGGCAGGCCGTTGCACCGGATAGCCTTGTTCCAGGCTTAAAGACAGAGAATGGTTATGTTGTGGCAGACAGGCAGATGAAGACCAGTATTGCCGGTTGTTTTGCCTGCGGAGACGTTACGGGCGTGCCCTATCAGTATATAAAGGCGGCGGGGGAAGGCAATGTTGCTGCCTTGAGTGCGGTTTCTTATCTTTCTGAACTTTAAGTTTTAAATATATAAATTGTTTTAGGAGTATTAATATGGTAGAAATTATTAAAAACAATGACATGTCTAAGGCAGAAAAGGCTGATGCTGCCGTAATTGATTTTAATGCAACATGGTGCGGTCCTTGCAGAATGCTTGCTCCTGTTTTAGAAGAAGTTTCTGAAGAAATGAAGGGCAGCGTAGAATTTTACAGCTGCGACTGCGATGAAAACACGGAGCTTGCAAGAAAATTCGGCATTATGAGCATTCCGGCTGTTGTTGTGCTTAAGAAAGGCAAGCAGGCCGGCATGAACGTGGGCTTTGTTCCAAAAGAAGCACTTGTAGACTTTATTAAGTCTTATTCTAAATAAATAACGCGGCGGAACATAATGACAAAGCAGGAACTTAGAAAATCCATGAAGGCTGCCCTTGCAGAACTTGAGCCTGTTGCCAAGGCTTTTGAAAGCATGTCAAAGGCGGCGGCCATAATTCAGTCTGAAATATTCAAAAAGTCCAGGTGTATATTCGGCTTTATGCCCATGAAAGACGAAGTTGACGTGCTGCCTGTTCTGCGTTCAGGCCTGCAGCAGGGAAAGAAAATCCTTATTCCCAAAATCATAGACGGAACTAATGAAATGGATTTTTATTTTCTAACTGATGAACCCAATTCTCAGACTGAAAAAAACTCATGGGGAATATACGAGCCTAAGGCAGAACTTGAAAAATGCATCCTGGATGAACTTTTAGCGGAAGTTAAGGCTGATGAAATTTTAGTTTTAGTGCCGGGCCTTGCTTTTGGCAAAGACAACAGCCGTCTGGGCCGCGGTAAAGGTTTTTACGACAGGTTCCTTACAGAACTTAAAGTCAAGGCTTGTGCTAAAGGAAATGCAAAACCGTGGCTTTGCGGCATCTGCTATAATGTTCAGGTTGTAACGTCAGTTCCTTCAGAAGAAACCGACGTTAAGGTTGATGTTGTAATTTAGAAGCAGTTGTTTAAGACGTCCTGGTCTGGCGTTTTATTCTGCAGCATTCCTGTTGTAAAATAAATTATTCCGCCTGCTAAAAGCCCCCAGACCACGGCATTGATTCCTGCAATGTGAACGCAATAATGGCACAGAATGTATATGCCGACGGCGCATAAAGACGATGCTAGGGCTGCTTCTTTTGTTCCCTTCTTCCAGAAAAGTCCGCCTACTAAAGGCCAGAAAAATGAACATTCAAGGCCGCCGAAGGCAAAGAGGTTAAGGAAGAAAATTATTTTTGACGCGTGCAGGGTAAAGAAAACAACCATAGCTCCTGTTACAAAAACAATCAGTGCTGAACTTAACTTAAAGTGCCTGTTGTATTGTGCCAGCTTTTCTGGACGATTTTTTACGATGTAGGTCTTGTAAAGGTCCTTTAAAATTGCAACAGCGGCCAGAAGCAGAAGTGAATCTACCGTCGACATGACGGCTGCCATCGGTGCTGCAAGGAAAATTCCTGCAAGGCCTACAGGCATGATTTTCTGCACTACAAACGGAATAAAATAATCCGATGTCTGCACTGAAGTTTTGTCTGCAATGGCTCCGGCCCAGCATCCTGCCAGGTGTATTCCAACTAAGATAAATGAACATGTAATTGTTCCTATGATCATGGCCTTTTTTAAGGATTTTGTGCTGTTGAATCCAAGGGCACGGACTGCCGTCTGGGGTAGCCCTAGTGTGCCAAAGCCTACTAAAATCCAGAAAGAAATTAATGTGCCTGGTTTGTATTTTGCCCACATATTGTCGTAAACGCCCGGAAGGTTTTTGTTAAGCCCTTCATCGATTCCCTGTAAGCCGGCGCCAGCTTTTAATACAAAGAATAAAAAAAGGAAAGTGCCGAACATCATTACGATTCCCTGAATGGCGTCTGTAAGGGCAACGGCTGTAAAACCGCCGAAGGATGTGTAAAGAATGACCGTAAGTGCAAAAATAAACAAAGCCCATTTGAAGGGAATGCCCGTAATGGATTCTATTAAAGTTGCACCGCCCTTGAACTGCGAAATCATCTGTGCAATAATAAAGGCTATCATAAGGATGCTTGTAACAATTACAAGGGCATCGCTTTTGTATCGGGCCTTAAGATAGCCTGCTACTGATACGGCACCGATTCTTCTGCCTGTTATTGCCATTTTGTTTCCAAGTACGCCAAGAATAAGGAATACAACGGGAACCTGAACTGCTGCAATCCAAACCTGTGCGTAGCCAAAAGTCATGCCTGCTGCTCCAGGTCCTGAAACAAAGGAACTTACGGAAGTGTAGGTTGCAATGGTGGTCATGGCCAGAACAAAGCCGCCTAAGCCGCGGGAGCCTATAAAGAACTTTTTTTCTTTTGACAGTGAAGATTTTTTTTCTGAAAGACGGCCGTAAACAATACCTGCCACCGCATTAAAGGCAAGGTAGGCCAGTGTTATGGTGAGTATTATAATCTGATTTTTTGTCATTTTTTAGTTTTCTCCTTCTGATGTTTCTGCTGCTTCTTCTTCGTAGTCAAAATCCCTGAATACTTTTTTTACAAGGATGATTACAGAAACAATGCTTAAAACAATTGTTCCTGCCGTTGATACTGAAAACCATGCAGGCATTCCAAGAAAATAAATTCCTTTCCCGTTTAAGATGAATGCCGTACCGATGTGCCAGATACAGCAGATTGCAGCGGCTGTCAGGGTAGCTTTTATTTCCCTGATGCACTGTGCGTGCTTTTCTTCTTTTGAGAACTTCTCCATTTTAGTTTCTCCAAAATTGAATTTTCAATAAAACTAAAATAAAACTCCTGTTTTAATAAAGTGAAAAACTCTGTATGTATTTTCTGGAGCAGTTTGAAAATACATTGTGCTGATAAAAACCCTTATAATAAAAAAATGACGTTGTCATATTAGCAAAAAGATAAAAAATTTTCTATAATAAATTCATGTCACAGCCTTTATTATTCAGCCTTATGGACAAGGCAGTTTTTGATTATAAAATGATTGAAGAAGGAGACAGGATTTTAGTCGGTGCAAGCGGCGGCAAGGATTCTACGGCCTTAATAGAATATTTTGCCAACCGCTTAAAAAGGAAAAATGCGCTCTTCAGCTTTGCATGCCTTCATGTTACGTCAGAAATTACGCCGCCCTTATCTGCCGGCCTTTTAGATTTGTTTAAGTCGTGGAATGTTGAAGTGCTGGATTTTTATGTTGATGTTCTTGCACGCGTAAAGCCCGGCTTTAAGATGAACTGCTGGTGGTGCAGCACTCAGCGCCGCAATGAACTTTTAAAATATGCCATGGACAATGGTTACAATAAAATTGCCCTGGGCCATCATCTTGATGACATTCTTGAAACCATGCTTATGAATATGCTGGATAAAGGGGAGTTTTCAACCATGCCTCCCGTAATGCGCTACAATAATTATCTATGCCAGATTATAAGGCCCCTTTGCTATGCAGACGAAAAGACCATAATTGAACACGGAAAAAACAGCGGCTATATTGTAAATACCTGCACCTGCAATTATCAGGACAATAGCCGCCGTAAAGATGCCAAAAAAGCCGTAGAGTTTTTAACAGGCGGAGACAAAGTTAAAAAAAATAAAATGTTCCAGGCAATGAAGAATATCCTTACCGATTATCTTCCGTAATTTTTTCAGGAAAGAAAAAGCTTTGTCATGTAGGCAATGTAAAATGCAAGCATTAAAATGCCTCCTGCACGTTTAATGGCGTGTCCCGGCAGATAGCACAGGACTGCAAGCAAAAGGGCAGCGCAAAGTGCATAAATTGAATCTGTCAGGAAACCTTCAAACTTAAGCGGAACAAGACATGCTGTAACGCCTGCTACGCAAAGTATATTGAAGATGTTGCTTCCGATGATGTTTCCTATGGCAATGTCGGTCTTTCCTTTTCTTGCGGCAGTAACGGAAGTTATAAGTTCTGGCAAGGATGTGCCGAATGCTATCATGGTAAGGCCTATTATTCTGTCAGAAACTCCGGCTGCCCTTGCTATTGCTGTTGCAGATTTTACTACAAAATCACTTCCGTAAATTATGGCAAGAAGTCCTATTAAAAGAAGAATTACCATAAAATACCAGGTGTCTTTTAGTTTATTTATTTTAGCCTTTAATGGAGAAATGTTTTCTTTTTGTTCTGGTTCTGATTCGTCTTCTTCTGCAAAAAGATTTGTTTTTGTTTTTATTGAAATTACAAGAAGGATTAAAACATATACGGCTAAGAGAGAAACAAGGATTATGCCGTCAATTTTAGAAACGGAATTCCCCATAATGCCAAGAACAATAAACAGAATTGTTACGCCCATCATGTAAGGAATATCAAGTTTTAGTGAGTTTTTGTGGCATGGTATTTTACAGATTAGGGATGTTATTCCAAGAATAAGGACAATGTTGATTATGTTGCTGCCTACAACGTTTCCGATTGTTATTCCGTCTGAATGGATTTTTAAGGCGGAGGTTAAGGAAACAGAAAGTTCCGGGGCCGAAGTGCCAAAGGCAACCAGGGTCAGACCTATTACAAGTTCCGGAATGCCAAGTTTGCCTGCAATGCCTGCTGCAGAATCTACAAACCAGTCTGCGCCCTTTACAAGCATTACAAAACCTAAAGCCAAAAGCAGTATATTTACAATAATTTCCATAGGTTGAATATTAAACCATTGGATAAAAAAAATCCACCTTAATTGCTTAAGATGGATTTTTATAATTCTATGCTTTATAGCAAAAATTATTTAGATGCACCTGGGAAAGGCTTCTTTTCGAATTCCTTGTTTCCGTGTGTGTAGCTTGGAAGTACTTTTGGAGATGTTACATCGCCTGTAATTCCTGCTGCTGCACGTTCCTTCTCGAATTCTGTAACGTGGTTAAGATTCATCTTTGCTGTATCTGCAAGCTGAATGTTCTTGAACATTTTTCCTGCTTCAATACCAGCTTCGCGGCCGAATACAACAACATCAAGAAGCGAGTTACCCATAAGGCGGTTTGTTCCGTGAACACCACCAGATGCTTCACCGGCAACAAGAAGGTTAGCAACATTTGTGTGGCATGTCTTGTCGATTTCTACACCGCCGTTCTGATAATGGAGTGTAGGGTAAACAAGGATTGGTTCCTTGCGGATATCAATTCCGTATTTAATGAACATGTTGTACATTGCAGGAATTGATTTGAGGATTGTTCCTTCTCCGTGAATCATATCGATCATCGGAGTATCAAGCCATACAGCTGTCTGAACTTCGTTTTCTACACCGCGGCCGTTGCGAACTTCCTTAATGATGCCGGAAGCGTTAACGTCACGTGTTTCAAGAGGGTGAATGTAAACTTCTCCGTTCTTGTTGATGAGTTTTGCACCAAGGGAACGAACTTTTTCTGTTACAAGTTTACCGAGAATCTGTGTTGGGTAAGCAGCACCCGTAGGGTGATACTGGAGTGAATCCTGGTAAAGGAGCTTAGCACCTGCACGGTAAGCAAGAACAAGACCGTCTGCTGTTGCTCCGTAGTGGTTTGATGTAGGGAATCCCTGGTAATGCATGCGTCCTGCACCACCTGTTGCAATGATTACAACTTTTGCCTTTGCAATGCGTACTTCTCCAGTTTCAATGTTTTCAAGAACAGCACCGCAAACTTCGCCTTTTTCATTCTTGATAAGTTCGATTGCAGCTGTAAAGTCTACAACTGTAATCTGGTCTGGTCTGTTGAAAACTTCATCGCGGAGTGTGCGCATGATTTCTGCACCGGAATAATCCTTACATGCATGCATACGCTTGCGGCTTGTTCCGCCACCATGTGTTGTAACCATTGTACCGTCTGCTTCCTTGTCGAATTCAACGCCAAGGTCGTTGAGCCATTTGATTACTGAAGGAGCCTTGTTTGTAAGTGTATAAACAAGTTCCGGTTTTCCGTCAAAGTGTCCGCCGCCAAAACAGTCAAGGTAGTGCTGTGCAGGGCTGTCGTTCGGCTTGTCTGCAGCCTGGATTCCGCCTTCTGCCATCATTGTGTTTGCATCACCTACACGGAGTTTTGTTGCAAGAAGAACTTTTGCACCTGCTTCTGATGCCATGATTGCAGCTGAAGTTCCTGCTCCGCCACCACCGATTACAAGAACGTCTGTTTCGTAGTCTACGTGTGTAAGGTCAATGTGGTCTGGTTCAATGCGTGGTTTTGCTTCAAGCATTTCTGTAAGCTGGATTGGAGCTTTCTGTCCTTTGTTTGGACCAATCTTAAGTTCTGAAAATTCGCTTGCAATGCGGTCCGGATGATATTCTTTAAGAATCTGATCCTTTTCGTCTGCTGTGAGACGTGCATGTTCAAATTTAAGGTTTTCTTCACGTTTTTCAGCAACGATTTTTGCTGCTTCGTCTAAGTAGTTTCCGTACATGTTCTGTCTCCTTACTTTTCAATGTCTCTGTTGTTATACAATTCCTTCATCTTATCGATGGAATTGTTCATCATTTCCTGGATAGCAGCTTCGCACTTTCCTTCTTCGATTTCTGCAACACGGTTAAGAAGGTGCTGTGACTGTGGCTGAAGGTATTTACCGTTAAGGCGGCGTGCAAGTTCAGCAACCTGAGGATGGCTGATTCCTGCAGGGCAGCGGCTTGAACAGCATCCGCACATTACGCAGTCAAATGAAAGATCTGCACATTTTGCAAAGTCTCCGCGCTGGGCGTATGCAATATACTGCATTGTGTTTAAGTTCTGCGGACATGCACGTGTACATGCGTTGCAGCCTACACAAGAGTAGATTTCTGGATAAAGCTGCATCATGATTGCCTGTTCAGGCTTAACTGTGTTGATGTCGTAAACCTGCTTTACAAGTGGGAAGAAAGGAAGTGTAGCAATGTACATATCGTTTTCTACTTTCTTTGAACATGCAAGACATGTCTGAAGCTGGTTTGTTCCCTTTACGCGGTAAATTGTAGCACATGCACCGCAGAAACCGTTACGGCATCCGCATCCGCGCTTAAGCTGGTATCCTGCATATTCCATAGCATTCATGATTGTAAGTTCTGCAGGAACACTGTATTTTTTGCCAAAAATATAAATTGTGGCCATTTCTTTTTCTGCCATAGTATTCTCCTAGATGGTTTTTCTTTCATTCTGGATTTTCAGATAAATTCAGAATGAAAGATTTTTTTCCATTAATATTCTGGTGGTAATTCACCAAGCTGGTCAAAGCTAAATACCGGACCGTCTTTACAAACGAATTTGTCACCGATGTTACAGCGACCGCATTTTCCGATACCGCACTTCATTCTCATTTCCATTGTTGTAAAGATCTGTTCATCTTTAAAACCAAGGTCTTTAAGAATCTTTAAAGACATATGGATAAGAATCGGAGGTCCGCACATGATTACTGTCATGCCTGCATCAGGCTTAAGTTCAGTAATAAACGGAGGAACGAAACCTACGTGACCATCCCAGTCATCCTGCGGGCGGTCAATGGTAATATCGATGGAACAGTTAGGCTGCTTCATCCATACGTTCTGCATTTCATCAAGGCGAACAAGGTCTGCCTTTGAACGTGCGCCGTAGATTACCTGGATTTTTCCGTAGTTTTCTCTCTTGTCCATCATGTAATTTACTACAGAATGAACTGGAGCAATACCAATACCACCGGCAATTACAAGAATGTCTTTTCCTTTAAGTGCACCTTCTACAGGGAAGCCGTTGCCGATTGGTCCTCTGAGACAAATCTGCTGGCCGACTTCTGCATTGTGAAGCCATTCAGTAACACAACCGCATTTCTTAATGGAAAATTCCATGGCATCCTGCATTGTCGGGCTTGATGTAATGGAAATCATTGATTCACCGACACCCGGAACAATGAGCATTGCGCACTGACCAGGAATGTGTTCAAAAAGTTTTTTTCCGTCAAGACCAACTACGCGGAATGTCTTTACATCCGGAGTTTCCTGTATAATATCAATGATTTTTCCTACGTAAGGAATAAATGATTCATTGTTTTCCATCTTATTCTCCTTACTGGATATCATCAGATTCGTTAATGGCTTTAATAACCTTAACGACGTTCATGTTAATAGGGCAGCTTTCAAGACAGCGGCCACAACCAACGCAAGAGAACATTCCGTCATGTGCCATAGGGTAGTACATTAATTTGTGCATAAAGCGCTGGCGTGAACGTTCTTTCTGTGTGTGCCTAGGATTTTCTGCAGCCATCTGAGTAAAGTCATTGTACATGCAGGAATCCCAGCATCTAACCTGACGAATTCCATGGTCTGTTGTCTTGAAGTCGCGGACATCAAAACACATACATGTAGGGCAAACATAAGTACAGGTTCCGCATCCTAC
>JALELH010000043.1 GCA_022768865.1 Spirochaetia bacterium | reverse complement strand
TTTATAAACTAAAGGACTTTAGAAAATTCCTTTACAATCTGTGGAATCAGGGTTTCTGTCCTGCCTTCCGTGCTTGCTCCGGATGCATTTTTATGGCCGCCGCCGCCGAATTTCTGGGCTATGGCACTTACATCGCATTTTTCACGGGAACGCAGCCCGAGCGTACAGGAATGTTCTGTTTCCTGGCGGACAAAGGCTACGGCTTCTACGCCTTCTACTTCAAGCATGAGAGAATACAGGGCATCACTGTCCCTGCCTTCCTGACCGTATTTTTTTGTATCTTCCATGGTTTCATAGGTTAATACAAGTTTTCCGCCGCAGTAACGCTCTGCACGGTCAAGCATGATGGAAAGCAGTTTTCTTGTGTTCCATGATTTGCCGCCGGTCATTTTCTGATAGGTTTTTCTTGGATCGGCACCGGCTTCTACAAGTTTTGCCGTGCTTCTGAAAACTTCTGCGCTCTGGTCCGTTAGGAAGCGGAAAAATCCCGTATCAGTGCAGATGCCGAAAAACATGGTGTTTGCCTGTTCCTTTGACGGTTTTCCCACTGTTGCCTCAAAAAGCTGGAATACCAGGCATGCTGCAGCAGGGGAGGATGGATCTATAATTATATTTTCTCCGCTTATGTCAGCCGTTTTGTGATGGTCAATTATAAAGGTATCAAAGCCCTTTAAGTCTCCGTCAATTTCTCCAAGCCGGGAAAGTTCCGAACAGTCTGTTATTATAAGACCGCATTTGTCCCTTTCGTCCTGTGTCATAAAAGGAAGGTCATTCCTGAAATAATGTGCATATTCCTTTATTTCATTTCTCTTGAAAGGTCCCGCGTTTATCATAACGTAGGGTTTCCCTGTTTTTTCTAAAATAAAGGAAAGTCCCAGGCAAGAAGAAATGCAGTCTCCGTCAGGTTCTTTGTGGCCTGCAATAATGAATGTTTCGTGGGTATCAAGGAATTTCTTGAAACTGTTAATCTGTGCATCTGAAATAATAATCATTTTAAAACCTTGCGCGCATTATAGTAACAAGAAAGAAAAAATTCAAACATTCAGGTTTTCGGGCAAAAAAAAACTCCAGCTGAAAACAACCGGAGTCCTGATAATCCATAAAAACAGGATTTTTACACTGTTAAATTAAAGTTCAATTTCAAGGCTGTCTGCGTCTGTGCCGCTGATTTCCATTCCTGAAGGTGCCATTGCCCATACCGGGTTAAAGCGGTTTGTAGGAACGGTTACAAGAACCTTCTGGAAGTCTCCGCCTTTCTTGATGATTGTCATATAAGGACCAATCTTTGCAGGTGTGTTGCGGAACAGAAGCTTTCTTGGGCCTTCCTTGTTTTCTGACCATTTTTTAGGAATTACGGCTGTTCCAATCTTAACACCCTGTTTTTCGTAAAGGATAACGTAAGCTTCCGCAGAATCATAGATTTTATAGAAGCGGACATTCTGATATGTAATGTCAGAAACGTTGTCTCCGTGATCCCATACGCGCGGTGTGCTTTCCTTCTGTTCTGTTTCTTGAGCTGCTGCAGAGAATACCATTGATGCTGCAAGTGCAAAAGCCAGTAATAATTTCTTCATAGATTCCTTCCTTGGTGTTTCGTCCAGTCAGTATTAAACAAGGGCAAGCATGATTGCCTTAATGGTGTGCTTACGGTTTTCTGCCTCATCCCATACTTTACTTGCATCGCTTTCAAAAACTTCTTCTGTAACTTCCTGTTCCTTAACTGCAGGAAGACAGTGCAAGAAAATTGTATTTGGTTTTCCCGTAGCAGCCATAAGTTCCTTATTTACCTGATATGGCCGGAGAAGTTTCATTCGTTCTTCCTTTAACGCTTCTTCTCCCATTGAAACCCATACATCAGTATAAAGTGCATCTGCATTTTTGACAACTGAAATTTCATCAGAGATTGTAATCTTTGCACCTGATTTTTCTGCAAAAGGAGTGCAGATTTTTATTATTTCTTCGTCCGGAGAAAGTTCCTTTGGTGCAAAAACTGAAAAATTAATGCCGAATTTAGAACAGATCAGCATCAGGGAACGTGCCATATTGTTGCGGCCGTCTCCGCAGAAGCACAGGGTAAGGCCCTTAAGATAACCGAACTGTTCCTTTAATGTCATGATGTCTGCCAGAACCTGGGTAGGGTGGAATTCATCAGTAAGGCCGTTGATTACAGGAATGCCGGAATACTTGGCAAGTTCTTCTACATGAGACTGTTTGAAGCCGCGGAATTCAATGGCACTGAACATTCTGCCCAAAACGCGTGCCGTATCCTTTACGCTTTCTTTTTCTCCAAGCTGAATGTCGGCAGTAGACATGAAGACAGGATGTCCGCCTTCTTCCCCGAATGCCGTTTCAAATGAAGAACGCGTGCGTGTTGACCTCTTTTCAAAAATAAGTGCAATGGTTTTTCCAAGGAATCTCTGGTGAACTTCACCTTTATGTGACTGCTTCTTGACAAGAAAAGCATAGTCAAGAATCTGACTGATTTCTTCCGGTGTCCAGTCTATCCAGTTAAGAAGGCTTCTTCCCTTAAACAGGCTCTTGAATTTTTCTGCTTTCATAAATTACCTCTGACAATGATTTTTGCATATACATACATAAATTGCAAGTAAAATGTATATTTATGCATTAAAGCATTTATATAATATTTCTGACAAAAACAAAAAAGACTTTCCAGAAAACTGGAAAGCCTTATGAATCTTAGGGACAATAGGGATCGAACCTATGACACACGGAATATGAGTCCGTTGCTCTACCAACTGGGCTATGTCCCCTTGAGTGAGTGAAACTATATCAGAACAGTATGTGTGTGTCAATAGCAAATCTTAAAAAAGTTAAAAAAAAATTAAACGACAGTTTATATAAGGAAATAATATGCCTGCATGAAAATCAATGCATGCCGGGGCTGACGCCGGAATAATAACATGCTTATAAGGCAAATCATATCAGGAATGGATGCAAATGTGTTATTCAGGTGTGTATGCGTGCATATTACTGAGGGTGTAACATGCACCCTAGTGAGGGTGTAACATACACCCTCACTAGGGTTTGATGTACACTTTCACGAGAGTGTAATAAGCACCCTCACGAGGGTGTAATATAAACTTTCACGAGAGTGTGTCTTGCACTTTTGCAAGAGTGTCATGTTCATTACTGTGGTGCTGCATGGCAGTTATCAGCAAATATTATGCGCTGCAGATTGTTCAGTCAGGCTCATGAAAATACCATTGCCTGCCATAAGATAAAACTAAACATTTTTTTCTAAATTCCGAAAAACTAAGGGACTATAATTCTATATTTGTCAAAGTTAGTAATTAAAGAGGCTGTCCGTATGAGTTTCAGAAAAGTTCTGATGATTATTGCAGTTTCCTTTTGTGTTTTTTCTGCAAATGCAGTTCCTGTTGCATTCCAGATAATTCAGCATGAGGATTCAGAATCACCTGTAAGGACTGCCTGCCATCAGATGGAATCCGCCCTTTTTGATTTTTTCTTTGACAAGGGAATAGTCGTTTCTAATTCGCCCATAGTCGTTGCCGGGGATGCTGAAGAACAGGAAGTAGTGTTCAATCAGTCCATGATGGAAGCAGGACAGGGCGGTGTAAAGTATTTTATTGAACTTATTTGTGAATATGATGTGTCGGATTCAACAAATCCTGAAGCTGCCCTGCTTGAAAACATCAGGCAGGTAACATGGAAGCTGATTGACCTTGATACAGATAAAGTTCTTGGTTCCGGAAAAAAAGTTCCGCCTGCTGCAGGAAGATATAAAAAGGCAGAAAAAGGCGTTGCTGATTTTTCCCATGGAATCGCAGTTGATATATATAAAATCATTGGTAGGTAGGGGTACAATGAAAAAGATATTTTCTGGACTTTTAGTTTTATTGATGGCATTTGCCGTGTTTGCTGACTCAAGGGATTTTGTTGAAGGAATCATTGATGTTGCTGATTCGGGTAAATTCCCTGCAGGTCATTTCGGCCAGGCAGCAGGATACCTTCCAGGCGACAGCGTCTATGTTACGAATCCTGAAAGCGGAGTTACGCTTCAGTTTTTAAACCTTGGAACTCTTGATTCCGCAGACGGCGTTGTAATTCTTCTTTCTGATGAATCTGCAAAGACACTTGGCATAAAAAAAGGTTCCGGCATGCACTGTAAGCTTAACATGCGCTACGGCGGATTTGACGAAACCGTTACAGGCCAGGCTACTATTGATGCAGAGGATGCAAAAACTGCAAGGAAAGCAGAAAAACCAGAGCCTGCCGCAGGTACAAGGACTGCTGAACCTAAGACAGAGGCAAAGAAACCTGCAGAAGAAAATGTTGCTGTAGCACCGGCTGCTGCAGAAGCTGTTCCGGCTGCCGCTCCCGTTGCAGCCCCTGTTGCAGGAATTCCTTTATTTGAAGAAGATGATTCTGAAGAACCTGCCGCAGAGGAAACTGAAACAGCTGAAGCGGAAAATGAAGAAGCCGCTCCCGCCGCTGCAGAAGCAGAACCGGAAGATGCAGAAGCTGAAGACATAACGGAAGAAACTGTTACTGAAGAAGCTGCTGAAGAACCGGCCGTTGCACCAATCGAAGAACCTGCCGTTTCAGATGAAGACGTTACGGAAGATGAACTTCCTGAAGATGAAATTCCAGAAGAAACCGTAACCGATGAGCCAGTAGAAGAAACTCCGGTTGCAGAAGAATCTGCTCCGGAAGAAACAGTTCAGGAAGAAGTTCTTGCCGAAGAAGCTGTTGCAGAAGAAATTGTCGAAGACTATGAAAATGAAGAAGCTCCTTTTGAAGAAACAAAAGAAGCCGTAGAACAGCCTTCTCCTGCTGAAATTTCAGAAGTTGAAGAAGAAGCCGTTGAGGCAGAACCGCTTGAAGAAATAACGGAAGAAAATCTTCCGGAAGAAGTTCCTGAAGAAGAACCGGCTTCTGAAGAAGCAGTTGAAGTTGAAGCCCTTGAAGAACTGCCGGAAGAAGAAATTGCCGAAGAAACCCCTGCTTCAGAAGAACCTGCTGAAGAGGATACGGAATCAGACCTTTCTGAATCTGTAGAAGCAGATGAACTTCCTGCACTTGAAACGGAAACAGCTGCTGCAGAAGAAACTTCAGAACCTGAAGATGTTGCAGTAGAAGAAACTGCTGCAGAAGAATCTGTAGAAGATGAATATGCTCCTATCGTTCTTGTTCCTGCAGAACCTGTGGCACCGGAATCAAAAACAGCTGAAACTGCAGTTGAAGCAGCGGAAGAAGCCGTTGAGGATATGATTCCTGCTGAACCGGTTCCAGAAGCTGAACCAGTTGCAGAAGCTGAATCTGTTCCGGAACCTGTTTTAGAACCAGAGCCGGAACCGGAAACAGCAGCAGAAACTGCCCTTGAGCCTGTAGAAACGGCAGAGCCTGCAAAGCCTGCAAGCTTTGAAGAACTTATTGTAGAATCTGAAGACAAGCTTCAGAAAAACTGCTGGTATGTTCAGATAGCATCCCTTGGCAATGTAAAGAATATTGAAAAGACAATCAGCAAATATTCAAAATATCCGGTTGTTCTTGTTCCTAACGGAAAGGGTGCTTACAGGGTTCTTGTCGGACCTCTCGGAAAAGATGAATATGCTGCAGTCCTTGAAAAGTTCAGGGCCTTTGGCTATAAAGACGCCTTCCTTAAGAGAAAATAAAAAATAATTAAAAAAATCAGGCTCCTTTTGTAAAAAAGGGGCCTTTTTTTATTTTTTTAACATTAAATAATATATATGCGTAAATTATTTTTATATATTATTTTTTGTTTATGTTTTGGTTCCTGCTCAGCAAAGGAATTCCCCTTTGTTGAAGAACGCCCCTGTCCTTATAACCCGGATATTAATGAACATATTCTGAACTATAAGGCTTCCGGCAAGGTTAGTTCCGTCTGCCTGGAAGAAGAACTGGATCTTGCCGAAGGAGAAATCACCGGGTTTAAGAAAGACCATGATTCTGCCGGCAGTTCATTTATCCTTTTTACACGGGAAGGCTGGCATTATGTCCTTAATTTAAACTCAGACGGAAGCCTTGAACTGCATAGAATATTCAATTGAAAAAAATCATTTAATATGTATAATGAATTTTATGTTCAGTTTAATAACATCTTTGTGTTTTTGCGGTATCCTTATCCCGCCGACTTTGCTTTTGTGCATTGTATATCCTTTCAGCAAAAGGGCGGCGGTTGCAGTTTCTGATTATATTACCTGCGTATGTGCCCGTCAGGTTTTTGCAGTGCTACGGGTGTACAGGAAATTTAATTTTCTTGGCGACTATAAAAGCGCAGAAAATCTTCCGGAACAGTTTATCGTAATTTCCAACCACCAGAGTTTATTTGACATTGTCGTTTATTTTAAATTCTTCGGCGGACTAAGGGCACGTTTTGTTGCCAAAGACAATCTTGCAAAAGTTCCCATGGTCGGAAAAATGCTTAAAAGCCAGCAGCATTGCATGATTCCCAGAAAGGGAAGCCCTTCTGTTGCCATGAAGTCCATTGACAGGTTCGGTGTAAGCATTTTAGGCAAGCATCAGTGTCCTGTAATCTTTCCTGAAGGAACAAGAAGCAGGGACGGAAATCTAAATCAGTTTTATTCTGCAGGTTTCAGGCGTCTTGTTGCGGCAACTAAGCTGCCTGTTGCTGTCTGCGCTTTAGACGGAGGCTGGAAGATTTCCAACCTTAATTCAATCATGAGGAATTTAAGGCGCGGTGCTTACAGGGTGAAGGTTTTAAAGCTTTATGAAGCACCGAAAAGCAAGGAAGAAGAAAAGAAAATCCTTGAAGAATCTAAGGAGCTTATTCAGAATCAGCTTGATTCATGGAGAAAACTTCCTGAAAATTCCCTGGAAGTTTAGTTTTTTTCAGATTTAAGGGTTTTGTTTATTGACATAAACTTAAATAATCTTGTATATTTCTAGGACTTATAAAGAAATTAGTTATGGAGGAAGACAATGGCCGGAGCCAGTAAAAACTCTCGTACAACTGTTGCTACACAGAAATTCATCTGCCCTGATTGTGGTGGAGAAATCGAATTGAAGACACTTTTCGAGAACGGCAAACTTAAGAACCAGGCTGTATGCAGCAAGTGTAAACGCACAGAACGCAGACCAAAGGATTTCAAAAAATATTTGACGTTCATCAGCCTGGGGTGGCTGAAAATATTTTAAATTTTTAGAATGGGGTAAACTTAATGTCAGTACATTCATCAGCAGATAAAAGACATGCACAGAGTCTTGTTCGCCGTATGCGCAATAGAAGAGTAAAGTCTCAGGTTCATACAAGCGCAAGAAAATTCCTTGAAGCTATTAAAGCTAAAGATCAGGCTGCAGCAGCAGAATGCTTGAAAAACCTTCAGGCAGAACTTGATTCAGCAAAGAGCAAGGGTGTTGCAAAGGCAAATGCAGTTTCTCGCAAGAAGAGCCGCATGAGCAGGCTTTTTAACAAGACATTCGCTAAAGCAGAATAGTTTTCTATAAAAGGGTGCTGTTTTTTGCAGCATCCTTTAATTGTTTTCAACTTTGTTGATTATGTCTTCTAATAAAACTACTAAAATTGATTTGGTAGAATCCGTATACCACAATATTAAGAACTGTGACAAGCAGAAAGTTCAGGAAGTTGTAGATAAACTTCTTGACAGTATGAAATTCAGTCTTTCACAGGGTGATGTAATAGAATTGCGTGGATTCGGTACTTTTGAGCTAAGGCTCAGAAAGGGCAGGGAGAATGCCCGTAATCCAAAAACAGGAGAAAAACTTTCTTCTGAACCTCATTATGTGGTTGCCTTCAGATCTGGCAAGGATTTAAAAGAGTCTCTCCTAAAACTTCCCGTAAAAGAAAATCAATAATTATAAAGTTTATAAATCAGAAAATATTCGGCGGATATTTCTTTTATCCGTTTAAAATAAAGCAAAAGATCAGTGCAGGTTTTATGTTCCTGCATGGAGAAAAAAATGGCATCCAATTCAAACGGTAATCTTACAGTTTTTGGACAGGAAACTGAATTTGACGGTGTCCTTGAGTTTACGGATAACCTTGTAATTACAGGCAAGTTTCACGGAACCATTAAGGCTACGGGAGACCTTGAAATTGATAAGTCTGCTGTCTGCGATGTAGACGGCATTTCAGCAAATTCTGTAGTTATTTCCGGTCAGGTAAAAGGCAATGTGGAAGCTGTTAATCATATTGAACTTTGTTCCGGCAGTAATGTAAAAGGTGATTTGACTGCAGCAAAACTCCGTATTGCAGACAATGTGGAATTTGAAGGAAAAATTACCATGATTGATCAGTCACCGGATCTTGATATTTTTTCAGTTGCTTCAGAAGAATTTAAGAAAGCATTGTATTTAAGAAGCAGCGAAGCACATTAAATTAATTATTTTATATAAACTCCTAAATTCATTTAAGAGGTAGGCTATGGCAATTATTAGACGCCGTAAAGCAGAAGAACAGGAAAGTTCACAGACACAGGAAGTTCAGGCAGAAAACGTAAATTCTGAAGAACAGGAAAATTCAGGAAGCGTTGAAACTCCTGAAGAAAAGCCAAAGACAAGAAAAAGAAGGGTTGTAAAAAAGGTTCAGGCAGAAGAAGAATCGCAGAAGCCTGCTGCAGAATCTGATGAAAATACAGTTTCTGTAACTGATACTCAGAGTGCAGAAACTCCGGCAGATGAACATGCGGCTGAAGCAGTGCCTGAAAGTTCTTCGGATTTTGAATCTGCCGGTCAGAAAGAAAATCCTGCTGAAGAATCTTCTTCAGAAAACCAGCAGTCAGGTGAAAATAATCAGGCTGCAGAAACCTCACAGGAAGCCGAATACCAGCAGAACGGCGGAAGCCAGCAGAATCCAGAATATGAAGGCAGGCGTCCTTATACACCTAACAGAAGAAACGACGGCCGCTGGAATAATGGCGGAAACTGGAATAACGGAAGAAATAATTACGGCTACAATAGAAATCAGAATAATAGAAATAATTATAACAACCGCCGTAACAATAATAATTACGAAAGAAACCTTCAGGCACGCCTTGAAGCTGTCAGAAAAGCACAGGAAATTGAAAATCCGGAAGAATACGAATCAAAGCCACGCCTTGTAATTAACAACCTTACAAAAATGAGCATGATTGAGCTTCGTGAACTTGCTGCCCAGTATGGTCTGGCTGCCGAAGACCTGCCTTCAATGAAAAAGCAGGATTTGATTTTCTGCATCCTTAAAGCCCACACAGAGCACGGCGGAATTATTTTTGCAGAAGGTGCCCTTGAAATTCTTCCAGACGGATATGGTTTTTTAAGAAGCCCGCAGAATAATTATCTTCCTGGTTCTGATGATATTTACATCAGCCCAAGCCAAATCAGGCTCTTTAACTTAAAAACAGGAGATACGGTTTACGGTCAGACAAGAAGCCCTAAGGAAGGGGAAAAGTTCTTTGCCCTGCTTAGAATTGAAACTGTAAACTATGAAG
>JALELH010000042.1 GCA_022768865.1 Spirochaetia bacterium | reverse complement strand
CTATTTTGATTGAAAATCCAAGATACTTAAAAAGGAATAGGATGCCAAGATTTACTACAATGGCTAAAATTAAAAGTAATTTTTTGGGTTCTTTTTCTGCAATAAAAATCCCCATATTGTAATTAAATAATATGGAAGCAATCATCAAAAAGATTAAGCCAAGTCCCCCCCCCACGTATAAAAAATCAAACTTGAAACAAGTAAAACTGAATTTCTATATTTAATGCCTGGAAGTGCATAATACAGAACTAAGACTGATGGCAGAAAAAATCCTAAAAAAGTAATTGAACTGAAAACCACAAATTACCTCCCCATAAATAAAAGTTTTTATTTCATCAATTCTACTATTAAATCACAAATCAGGCACTTTGTAAAAACAAGAAAAGCATAAAAATGCCGGCGGACGGTTTTATTTACAATTCCGTCCAAATTCATTATTCTATTTTCATTATGATTAATCCATTGGCTCAAGAATTAAACGACGCACTCAAAGGAACAACAGCCGGAGAGTTGCTTTCTGATGTTGGTGTTAGACTCTACTTTCCAAAGGGAATTATTGCCCAGAGCGGAGAAGCAAAAAAGTTGGGACATACAGCAAACGGAACCATCGGCACTACAGTAGTAGACGGAAAACCGCTTGTACTTCCTTCAATCAGGAAATATATCAGCGGCGAACTTACTTCTGCAGAAATTGTCGGCTATGCACCTACAGCCGGAAACCCGGAACTCCGTGCAATATGGAAAGACGAATTAATCAGAAAAAATCCTTCACTTAAAGGAAAGTCATTTTCGCTTCCTGTAGTTGTACCAGGACTTACGGCAGGCATTTCATATCTTTCAGACTTATTCCTTGACGAAAAGCATGCCCTTGTTGCAGCAAACCCTTCATGGGACAATTACGTTCTTATTGCAAGTGCAAGACGCAATGCAGACTTTGTTCAGTTTAAGGTATTCAAGGACGGAAAATTCAACATAGAAGGACTTAAGGAAACCTTAACGGAACAGGCAAAAACAGGAAGCGTACGCGTTATATTAAACTTCCCGCAGAACCCTTCAGGATATTCTCCGACAAAAGAAGAAGCAAAGCAGCTTGTTGCCATCTGTAAGGAACTTGCAGAAAAAGGAACAAAAGTAATGGTCTGGTGCGATGACGCATACTTCGGACTCAACTACGAAGACGACATTGAACCGGAATCTCTCTTTGCTAAACTCTGCGATTTACACGAAAACGTTCTTGCAGCAAAAATAGACGGACCTACAAAAGAAGACTTTGCATGGGGATTCAGGACGGGATTCATCACTTTCGGCTGCAAGGGAATGACAGAAGCACAGTACGATGCCCTTGTTAAAAAGCTTATGGCTGCAATCCGTTCTTCCGTTTCCTGTGCTGCAACTCCGGGCCAGTCATTTATTCTTAAGGGATACAAATCAGGCAGCATGGAAGCAGAAAAAAAGGAATTCCGCAAGATTCTTGAACGCCGATATGCCCTTGTGCGCAAGTTTGTAAACGAACACAAAAGCAAGTATATTGAACCACTCCCGTTTAACTCAGGCTATTTTATGTCTTTTGATACAAAGAACATCAATGCAGAAGAACTGCGCGTAAAGCTTTTGCATGAACACGGTATCGGAACAATTCAGATTGATCCACAGACACTGCGCGTTGCTTTTTCAAGCCTTGACGAAGAAAACATCGAAGTTGTCTACAATGCAATCTATAAAGTTGCAGATGAGATGTCTGTCAAAAATTGACATCCCTGTCAATTTTTGACAACGACTTTTGCAGGCAAAAGTCTCAGCAATGCAATGCTTAACTTTACATGCGCCGTCCATGGCTTAATGTAATCTGTCAGCATAAAAAAAGACCTGGTGTAAAATCCAGGCCTTTTTTTTAAACATAATTAATTACAACGGCTTAAAATCTGATGCAGGGTGCTTGCATACAGGGCATATAAAGTCATCCGGCAAAGTTTCTCCTTCGTAAATATAGCCGCAGACCGTGCAGATAAAGCCCTTCTTTTTTGGCTGTGATGCAGGCTTTGGCTTGATGTTGTTCTGATAAAAGTTGTATGTAACGGAAGGATCTTCTGAAATCTTTTCTCCGTCTGTAACAAGGCCGATAAAAAGCATGTGGGATCCAAGATCAATTGCCTTGATTACCTTTGCACTAAGGAATGCATTGGTTTCTTCTGCAATGTAAATAAGGCCGTTGGCACTGCGTTTATAGGCAATTTCAACAGTCTTGTCCACGTCTTTGCCGCTCTGGAACCCCCAGTGCTTATAAGTTTCAAACTTAGACTTTTCACTAAGGATAGAAACATTGAATTCCTTTGTGCGCTCAATCATGCCGCAGGTGTAATTATTCTTATTTACAGAAACGGCAATGGTATTCGGGTCTGATGCTACCTGGGATGCCGTATTTACAATGCAGCCGTTGTCTTTGCTGCCTTCTTTTGCCGTAAGAACAAACAGCCCATAAGTCAAAGAAAACATAACCTTGTTGTCCATAATTACCTCCAGATTGTTGTTTTAAACACAACTATTGTATAGAAGATAATTATAGCACGGTTTTCCTACTTTACCATGTTTTTAGTTAATCTTTATGGAATTTTATTTCATCCGGATGGAAGAATAATTTCATACGTATGACGGGGGTAATTTCATACGTATGACGGGGGTGATTTCATACGTATGAAATGGATGCATTCATACGTATGAAATGGGTATGTTTATACGTATGAAATGGATGGTTTTACCTTATGAATCTGGTGGTTTTACCTTATGAATTTGACGCTTTTACCGTATAAAATTAAAAAAGACACAATCAGTTAAGTTTATCTGCAATGGCTTTAAGTTTAGCAACAAACTGGCTGCGGTTTTCTGTTTTGTAGCTGTCGGCAAGCTTATCAAGTTCCATAAGTTCCTCCTGCATTGAAACCAGCATCTGAACAAGCATAGCCTGACGCATGGAAAGGCTTTTGCGTTCATATCTTAAACGTATTCTTCCAGGTAAACTGTGTGCAATCTGAAAATCCATTGTTGTCCTTCTAAGCACAAGTTATGCTTTTGCAGCTTCTGACTTGTTATATGCAGCTTCTGCCTTAATGTCTTCTGCGTCTTCTTTAATAGATTCAACAAAAGCAGCGGCATCATCCTTTAACTGCATGCCTGCACCGATAAGTTTTGCACAGCCTTTATCATGCTTTCCCGTGCTGTTTTTTTTTTGACACATTTTTGCTAAAATATGCTCTATGAAATTATTTGCCAGATTTGCACTTATTTTTTTGTCCTTTGCCTTTATTTCATGCTCAAATCCAAAGGACAAGAAGCTTATTATATGGACCAACAACACGGAATTTGTTTCCTATGTTGAACTATTTAATGCAACCCATGAAAATACAAAAGCCGTTGTTGTTTATAAAAAAGAACCTGCACGCACCCTGCCCCCTTCCAAAGACGAACTTCCGCCGGACATTGTTGCAGGCCCATGGCTTAAAAATTCACTTACAAGAAAATATTTTACTTCTGTAGACTATCTTTTTTCTGAAAAAAGCATTTCAAAAACACAGTTCTATAAAAAACTTTTAAACTACGGTTCCATTAACGAAAAACAATATCTTTTGCCCGTAAGCTTTAATATACCCGTCATGATTTTCAGCAAAAAAAACGAATCCCTTGTAGGCACCAACCACTATCTGAGTTTTAACCGCATAATGGAATACGGCAGCAAGTTCAATGCTAAAAACGAAAAAGGAGTTTTTACGGCCATGGGCTTTGCTCCTTCATGGAACAGCGAATTCCTTTATACCCTTACAAAGTTAAACGGAACTTCTTACCGGGAAAAAGGCACAAGTTTTTTATGGAACGAAGAAGCAATGAAAAACTCCATAAAGCAGATAATAGACTGGACGTCTTCCTGCAACACGGATACTACAACAGAACAGAACTTTCAGTTCCGCTACCTTTACATGCCTTTTTACCGCCAGGTTACAACAGGCAGATGCCTTTTTGCATACACAACAAGCGACAGGCTTTTTACCCTTACGGATGCACAGGGCTCTCATATTTCTTTCCGGTGGATTATGGAAGACAATAAGATTCCTGTAGAAGACAACATAATTACCATGGGAATTTATAAGAAGGCTGAAAATTCTGAACAGGCAGAAACCTTTATTTCATGGTTTTTAAAGGAAGAAACACAGCAGAAATTAATAGAACGCACAGAAAACATGAAGCTTGATACGGTAAATTTTGGCATTGCAGGCGGTTTTTCTTCTATCCGTGATGTTAATGAAAAATATTATCCTGCATTTTACAGGCAGCTTCTTGGCAATATGCCGGCAGAAGAGTTCCTGACTTTGCCTAATATTCTTCCATACAGGTGGGAAAGCCTTAAGTCAAATGTAATTCTTCCTTATCTTTTAGACAGCACAAATACAAACGGTGCAAAAAACAATTCCACCCTGGAAGAACGCATTACGGAATGGACCAAACAGTTCTATTAATTTTTTACTAAACATAATCCTTTGCCATCCGATAATTTAAATGAGGGTAGGATTATGTTTTCAAATGGAATAAATCTTAACGCAGCATCATACAACAATGTTTTTTCAACTTCTTCAGGTTCGCTTTTTGTTCCTGTTAAACCAAGTGCAGTAATTTATTCTCAACTTGATTACGTTCATGGAACAGCTGCAAAGAACGGACAGAACGGTGTTCCTATAAACAAAGTAAGAATCCTTAATACTCTTATTAATCAGCTTGTTTCAATGAAGCAGAAAAGTGCAGCATCTTCAGAAGAAGAAATTGCCGGCCTTTCAGAAGAACAAAAAGACGCACTTATAAAGGAATATCAGCAGCAGATTAAATCTGCCATGACTAATACGGCACAGCCTGCAACTTACGGTTTTGCAGGATTAATGCCTGAAGCAGGTGCCGTTGTAAGCGTAAACGCTTAATTTTATTTCCACATATTCCAGAGGAAAAATCCTGAAAGGCAGGACGTAACTAAGGCAAAGGGGATTCCTGTCTTTACCCATTCTGCAAAAGTAAAAGTTTCATTTTCTTTCTTTAACATATCCATTGCCATTCTGTTTGCAGATGACCCGAGAGGCGTTACGCTGCTTCCGATACAGCTTCCAAGCAGAAGTGCAAATGTAAAAAGTTCAGGTTCAGCACCGATTTTAAGTGCATAGATTGAAGCAAAAGGCAAAATAACGGAAACATAAATTACATTGTCTACAAAGGCAGAAATTATAACAGACAATGCAAACAGAATTATGTACACAACAACTTTTTCATCGCCTGAAAATTCAGCAACGGCAGCTACCATGTCAGACATAATTCCGCATTCCCTGACTGTTGCAGCAAGAATATAGGTTCCTGCCAAAAAAATAACTGTTTTCCATTCTGTCTTTAACAGCACATTGATTATATCCTGTGCTGTCTTTTTCTGTGAAAACTTAAACCATGCAATGGAAATTATTCCCATTATAAAAACAAAAATACCGGAAGAATATTCATTGCGCTTTAAGCATGAAGATACAATGGAAAGGCCCAGAATCATTATTCCAAAAAGAACGGAAGGAACCCACGACACAAGTTTTTCTACCTGTATCTGAATTTTATTTTTCCTGTTTTTAATAAAGCTGAAATAAAAAAACGTGCAGCCTGCAAACATGGCAACCTGACATATTACAAAAAAGGAAACCCTTCCATCAAAAATAAAAAAATCATTAAAGCGGAAACCGGAATATCCTGCAAACATGGCAGATTCCGGGCTTGCAGCAAGGGTTGCAGCAACTTCAACGTTGCTCATCATGGCAACGGCGGCAACAAGACTGCCGCACTTTATGCCGGAACCCCTGCAAAAAGAAACGGCAACAGGCACCATTATTATTACGGCAGAAACATTTCCTATAAAGGCGGCAACAATAGAAGTAACGGCTAAAATAGCAGCAACGGCACCGCATAAATTAGAACTTCTTCTGGCAAGGCTAGAGCCTACATGCACGGCAATACGTGAATAAGCAAGGACAGAAGAAAACATCATGCTGCCAAGGCAAAGCAAAACGGCGTTCCAGTTTATGACTTCAGTTATGGCATGAACCCAGGCATAAGATCGGCTGTGGACATTTCCGTCTAATGCAAGGACGTCTTCCGGCAAATGAAAGATTGTATCAGGCATTACGGTACTTAAAACAAGGACAAGAAGTGCAGCACCTGTTGTAAACCAGATTTTCTTATTCTGAAAAACTGCTACCAGAACAAATGTAATGACTGCAATAAATCCGACTATAATTTTAATTGTCATAATTTTACCTCATAAAAAAATTGACTCTGGAACAAAAGTTTTGCGCTCACCAGGAATTGCCTGATAAAAAACTGCGTTGTAATCATTTTTATCTTTTTCAACTTCTACAATGGCAAATGAAGCACACTGACACTGTCTGGGCCTAGAACAGCTTCCGGGATTCAAAACAAAAACATTACCCGGTATAAGTGCACTAAAGGCAACATGAGTATGCCCAAAAAAAACTGCACTGCAGCCTATGCTTTGGGCAGCTTCCTTCATTCTGTCTAAGCCGTCATACAAGGCAAACCTATGTCCGTGGGTAAAGAAAATATTGTGGCCTGCTGCAATTAAAGAACAATTGAGGGGGACTTTTATGGCCTGCCCTTTAATAAAATAGCTGTCCGGATCATTATTGCCTTCTGCAATGCCAAGCACTGATGGAACTGCATCTGCACTTTCTGCAAGAAAGGCAATATCTTCTATGCCGTCTCCGCAGAAAACCATGGCATCACATTCACTTCCAAAATCCTGAACAATGGATTTTAATACTGAAGGATGTCCGTGTGAATCTGACACGACAAGAATCCTGGCTTTTTCTTTATTTGCCAGGTTTTCTATATCTTTATTCTGACCGATTAAATTCGTTAAATTATCCTGTGTAAAATTATTCAAAAACTACTCCGCTGCTTCCATTACAAAATGATTTCTGGACTGAATGCCAGATTCTCCGTCTACATAGCGATGAACCTTTCTTTTGCCTGCAATGGTCTGTACGTGGGCATGAAGTTCACTGTCAGAAGGAAGTTCGCCTGGAAGAATTGCAGCATAACGCACAGAAGAAACAAGCAAGCTAAAAATATCCTTATCCATTTCCTGGCCTTCTTCTTCCATTTTCATTACACCTGCACTTTCCTGGTCTAAAACAAAACTGCATGTGCCTTCCTGTCCAAGAACGTCGTCCTGCGGAAAAAAAGAAAAAATATTTATATCCGGCGAATTATCATGGCTGTCTCTTATGCTTGCAAAAGTATAATGGCTTCCTTCCGGAGCACCCAGCACAACAATACCTTTAAGATTTACATTTTCTGCCATGGACCTCAGGTTTGAAATTCTGTTGTGTAAATCTTCTGGAAACCTTATACACTTTACAAGACCGCCGTTTTCTAAAAGGCCGTATTTTTCAGAAAGAAGTTTTTCTGCTTTTTCAACAAAATCCTTATCATTGTAGCCGTAACCAAAAATTACAAAAACAACACCGTAGTCACCGGACCATTTGGCAGGTACTTCTTCCGTTTCTTTACTTTCTACAGGGTGAATTTCTATTACATCCCCGGCACCCAAGTCTTTTACTTCTGACTGACCGGCTTTATTTTTACTGCAGGAGCAGAATACAGACAGACAAATAACTGCTGCAAAAACTTTATTTATATTTTCCATTTTATCCCCAAAATAAATAATACTTTTTTATAATATACTTTTTGGCCATTAAAATCAAAGGAGCATAAAAAAAGGCCTGCAAAATGCAAGCCTTTAAATTAGTTTCTGTATAAAGTTTAATATGCTGATAACTGATTAAACCTTAAACTGATCTACCTGTTCGCCAATGTCAGAAATTGCATCTGACATCTGCTGTGAAATACCGGAAAGTGCAGCACCGGTTTCGTTAATCTTTGTAGCACCGGTAGACATTTCGTCCATACCGCTCTTCATTGCTGTGGTTGCATCCTGAAGGTTTCTGATTTCTTCAAGGATTGCCTTGTTTCCTTCAGACATTTCTTCGGAAGCATTCTTAACCTGTGCAGAGCTGTCGTTCATGTGGCCAAGGGCTTCTGAAATCTGTTTAGAACCTTCTGCCTGTTCGTCCATGGCATTCTTGATTTCCTGAACAAGATTGCTTGTATCATTCATTCCGCCTGAAACAAGGGCAAAGGCTTCTGCAGCATCCTTAGAAACATTAACAATGTCTTCTATATTAGCGGCAATTTTCTGTAACTGGTCTCCGATTGTTTTTGTCTGTTCTGAAGAGGTTTCTGAAAGCTTGCGGATTTCGTCTGCAACAACAGAGAATCCCTTTCCGGCTTCTCCGGCATGTGCTGCTTCAATTGCGGCATTCATGGCAAGAAGGTTTGTCTGTTCTGCAATAGAAGAAATTACGGCATTTGCTTCCTGAAGTGCTTCTGATTCACTTGCAATCGTAAGAATCTTAGAGTTAACGTCTTCCTGCTTCTGTACACCTTCTGTAGCCTTGCGTTCTAAGTCGCTGAATGAAGTTGCCATTCTTGAAACAGAATTATTAACGCTGTTAATGTTGCCAATCATCTCTTCTACAGCAGAAGCAGCCTGTGTAACGCTTGCACTCTGACCTTCAATCATGCGGTTAAGGGATTCAATGTTAGAAGCAATTTCGTTAACGGCACCTGCTGTCTGATGAACACTGTCTACCTGAGATGTAATGCTGTTTCCCATGCTTTCAATGTTGGCAATAATCTGTGTAATGGAAGCAGATGTATCTTCTGTACTTGCCCTTAAATCACTTCCGGAACGGTCAAGGTCATCTTTAGAATGCTTCATTGTTGCAACAATTCCCTGAAGCTTTTCAGAGAAGTTGTTGAATCCTTCTACTACGCGGCCGATTTCATTATTATTCTTGCCTTTAAGTTCAATTCTTCTTGTAAGGTCTGCATTACCTGTTGCAATTTCGTTAATTGCCTTTTCAACAATAGCAAGAGGCTTAACCGCATTATTAACAAGGAAAGCGATGATAAGAAGAAGAACTACGGCAGAAATAAGACTGAATGTAACGATAAGCTTTGCAGTTGCATCAGAAGTTGCAAATACTTCATCCTGATCCATTACAAAGGTCATGTACCACTTTGTTTCTGAAACAGGCGAATAAACCATAAGTTTGTCACTTTCATAGAAAACTGTTGTCTGGCCGTTAAATGAATTGATTAAAGATTCAAAATTGGCCATTCTGCCTTTGTCACCATTGGCATCCTGAGCTTCTTTAATATTTCCTGAAGAAGCAATCGGGTTATGTTCAGAAGAAAAAAGGGTAACGTTGCCTGTCTTTCCGACACGAAGGCCTTCTACAACATGGCTCAAATATTCAATAGTAATAACTGCACAGAAAAAGCCTATTCTGTCTCCATTTACATCAACAGGGCAGCAAACATGGACTACAGTTTTACCTGTAACTTTAGAAGAAACAGGGTCATCCATGTAGAAGTTTTTTCTTTGATTCATTATGGCCTGGAAATAGTCACGGTCTTTAACAAAAGTGTGTGTTCCAATATCAGAATCAAAATTACCATCTTTATCAACAAAAGCAACATAATCAAAGTTTTCTGGACGGATATCTTCGTTTTCCCTGAGCCATGCTACAATCTGTTCCGGATTTTTTGTTTTTGTAATATGATTTTCTGTATAAGCTGCAAGTTCAGCCTGGAATTCATCAACTTTAGCTGTGATCTGTTTACTGAAAAGATCTGTCATTACAGTATATGACTCTTCCGCAGTTATCTTCATTTCTTTTTTTGTATAAGAAGAAATTACAACAGCCTGAATGGCATTAAGGATTACAAAAGCAGCTGCAATAGTTGCTAAAAGTTTTACTACAAGCTTGCCTTTTTTAACTTTCTTTTCCATGATTCCTCCTGGAGTCAAAATGCTCAAATATTCCTTTACTATATTATCGTTCAAATTTACAATTTTTCAAGAAAATTTCAATATTTTATGGAATTTAAAATGTTTTTGTTTAAATATTTTTCAAATATTTTGCTTTTTATATAAAAATTTAGTATCTTCTATATAAATATCATTTTTACGAGGAATAAAATGGCAAAGAAAATAACACCTATTACCCTTCTCTGCGGTTATCTTGGAGCAGGAAAAACAACACTTATGAATAAAATCCTTTCAAATCAGGAAGGATACAAGGTTGCCGTTATTGTAAACGACATTGGCGAAGTAAACGTTGATGCAAAGCTTATTGCAGACGGTGCAAAAATCACAGATACAACAAGCATTGTTCCTATGACAAACGGATGTCTGTGCTGCACTCTTAAAACAGATATGGTTAAAAACATTGAAAACCTTATTAAGAGCGGCAAATATGACTACATTATGATAGAAGCTTCCGGTGTCTGTGAACCTATGCCTATTGCACAGGAACTTGAACTTATTAAAAACGGAAAGCTGGATAACGTTGTAGGCGTTGTAGATGCAGCACGTCTTGTAGACGAATTTGCAGGCGGAGACAAGCTTCTTGCAAAGGAAGCAATTGGAGAAGAAGATATTGAAAGCCTTCTTGTCCAGCAGATTGAATTCTGTTCTACACTTGTAATCAATAAAAAAGACCTTGTTACGGAAGACCAGTTTAAGAAAGTGCGCAAGGTTATAGAAGCACTTCACCCTGGCGTTAATATTATTGAAACAGACCACGGCAATGTTGAAGTTTCTAAAATCATGGACACAGGTTCCTTTGAATTTGATTCTGTTTATGCAAGTGCCGGCTGGTGCAAGCATCTGGAAGAAGATGAAGTTGAAGACGACCATGACGAACATCACCACGACCATGATGAACACGAAGAGCACGAACATCACCACCATGAAGAACATGATGATGACCACGACCATAATCCGGCCCACGGAGAAGAAGGACACCACTGCGACGAACACTGCCACCACCATCACCACGAACACAAGCACGAAGGCGAAAGTGAAGACGAATACGGAATCGGCACATTTATCTATTACCGCCGCAAGCCTTTTGACCGCCAGAAGCTGGATGAATTTGCCAACAACTGGCCGCGCAACATTATCCGCTGCAAAGGCTTAATGTGGTTTAGCGACGAACCTGAAATGGCATGGGTATTTGAAAGTTCCGGACGCCAGATTTCTGCAGGCTACAGCGGACAGTGGGTTGCTGCATGTCCGGCAAAGGAACAGAAAGAAATCCTTGACGCTAACCCGAAGATTAAGGAAGAATGGGACAAGACAGTTGGAGACAGAATGATTAAGCTTTGCGTAATCGGCCAGAACCTGGACAAGGCAAAGATTTCAGCAGCCCTTGATGCCTGCCTGGCAGACTAAACTTTTGATTATAGGGAAAATAAGATGAAAAAAGATTTTGGAAAACAGACCTGGCTTTATCCTATGCCGGTTTTGATTATCGGCACTTACGATAAGGACGGCAACGCAGACTTAATGAACGCAGCCTGGGGCGGAATCCACAACAACAACCAGATTTGCATTTGTGTAGACAAAAGCCATAAAACAACAAAGAACTTTCTTGAAACAAAGGCATTTACTGTAAGCATTGGAGATGCTGCTCATGTTGCACAATGTGACTATGTAGGAATAACTTCAGCAAACAACACTGCAGACAAAATTGCAAAGAGCGGATTTACCTTAACAAAAAGTAAGTTTGTTAATGCTCCTGTTGTAGAAGAACTTAAAATGGTTCTTGAATGCGAAGTTGTAAGCTACGATGAAAAAACAGAACAGCTTGTGGGAAACATAGTAAACGTTGCAGCAGACGAAAGCATTCTTACAGACGGCAAAATTGATCCTTCAAAGTTTAGCCCTATTACTTACGATGCTGTAAACCACAATTATATTGCCCTTGGCAGTGTAGCCGGAAAAGCATTTGAAGACGGCAAAAAACTGAAATAAATCTGTTTAAACAGCCGACTGATGCAATTGCAAAACGGACAGAAAGAATAAAACCTTCCTGTCCGTTTTTTTTCATTAAAGGAATTCAGTTGCTTACTCAGCCGCCATGTTGAAATTCATAGAAATGAATTCACAGAGTAAATAAAATATGCAATCGTCTGGCTGTTGTTTTTTATAAATTTAACTGCACCAGTTTTCCATCTGTTCAGAGTCTACTTGCCTTCTACTATGGCGATTTCCTCTTTTGTTAGGCAATAGAGTTTGTGATAAAGCCATTTCTATGTTATATTCGATTAAGGGGTAAATATGCCTGTTGTAAGCGAATTTGAATGAATAGAAATCTGCCTTTATTTTGATGACCATCTTCCGCCTCATTTTCATGCAAAATATGCAGGTCAGGAAGCATTGGTTGAAATTGAAAACTCTTGTGTCCTAAAAGGTGCAATTCCTTCTAATAAATTGAAACTGGTTCTGGCATGGTCAGAATTACACAAAAAGGAACTTACGGACGGCTGGAATCAGGCTAAAAATATGGAATTACCGGCAAAAATAAATCCGCTAAAATAAGGAGATACAATATGGAAGTTGTTCAGGTTCTGCCAAAAGACAATTACGATGTTTTTGTTTATTTTGTAGATGGAAAAATCAAAAAATATAATGTATCTCACTTAATCGGAAAAGGCGTTTTTACAAAGCTTAAAGACCTGGATTTTTATTTTAACAACTGCACTGTTTTAAACGGAACTTTAGCCTGGACTTTAGACGGAAAATATGACAAATACAACTGTATTGACATAGACCCCCTTACGATTTATGAAAAAGGAATTGATGCAGAAGACCCTTTGAAAAACATTGCCTAAGAAAAACTGTTTGCCGAATTTTGTGAGGAATTTGCCGTTTGTTCAAATTCCACAATGTATTGAATCAAGAAATTCTTACTATTATTTTCCCATGATATACGGATATATACGCGTAAGCAGCGACAAGCAGACAGTAGAAAACCAGCGGTTTGAAATCAACAATTTCTGTGCAAGGCAAAACATGAAAGTTGACGGCTGGATAGAAGAAACAATCAGCGGAACAAAAAGCTACAGCAAGATGCAACTTGGCAAGCTTTTAGACCAGGTGCAGAAAGACGATTTGATTATATGTGCAGAACTTTCACGCCTTGGGCGCAACCTTTTTATGATTATGGAAATCTTAAACATCTGCATGAACAAGGAATGCAAGGTGTGGACTATTAAAGACAACTACCGCCTTGGAGACGACATTCAGAGCAAGGTGCTGGCATTTGCATTATTTTGCTATTTTTTAAAGCAATTCCTTATTTTTCTATATTTTTACCTGATGTAGGTGAATATGGTTCACTAACGTTGGTGAACTATGTTCTTTAACGTTAGTGAGTATGCTTCACATGTACAGTTGAACATGGTTCACCAAATCTGGGTCTGGTGAACCTGCTTCACTTTCTTCTACTTTGGATGAACTTGCTGCACTTTATTTTACGCCCTTGCGTGCCGGCTGCGTTCGCTGACGTCGGCATTCTGCCTCCTTTTCCTCCCCCTGGTCGGCACTCTCTACGCTTCGAGTCCTACGGAAGTTTAACTTAAACTATTTAAAAATAAAAAAGTCCTTCAGCTAAACTGAAAGACTTCTATTTTAGCGAGGGTAGGACTCGAACCTGCGGCCTCCGGGTTATGAGGGGACTAAAAGAGTCTTTCATAGCCCTTCAAATTGCTTCATGAAGACTTATCTATGCAATATTTTATATGATTTTCGATATTTTTCAAGCTTTTTCTAAAGAGAATATTTCAGATTATTTCAGTAAATTTCAGCTTTTGGTCAATATTTTTGGTCACATCATTGTGGGAGGAACTATTGTAGCCCGACGGTCAAAATAGACTTTTTTTAAGAAAAAAATATTTCAAATTTTTCTCTTCATACAAAAAAATTATAAAACTTAACAATTTTTTGAACGCATAAATTTTTAAATACCTAAAAAAATTCTGAAAAAAAGTCTAAAAAAGTAGACGTTTGAACCGGGGCACAGCCCGGAGGTCGCTGCTCAAATTTATTAATATATTAACCAAAATTGACTGAATTCTGTTTTTTTATTGTTTTAAGATTTTTACTGAGGCTTTTTTAACCTGAATTTTATTAAAGGAAATCAGGGGAAATTTGAGGGAAATTTCCCTTATTATATAATGGTGCTTAATTAATGTTTCCAGTTGATTTTTTTATGTTTTCGTCTGACGTCTATGCTTTTAATTCATATTTCCGCATGTTTTAAGCATTTTTCATTAATTATCTGTTTTGTGCTATAATTAAAGTAAAGCAGGCGGAGATCAAATGAGCGAAAAAGAAAATCAGTCGGTAGAATGGAAAGAATCCTGGCAGGATGAATACCTTAAATGGATTTGCGGTTATGCAAATGCCAGTGGCGGTAAAATTTTTATCGGGATAAATGACAAAGGCGAAGTTATTGGAATCAGCAATGCCAAAGACTTACTCGAAAAAATTCCTGGTTAAATAACGGCTACAATGGGAATCATCGCCGACGTCAATCTGCATCAGAAAGAAAACAGGGATTATCTTGAAATTATTGTGGAAAAATATCCGTCGCTCATCAGCTATCACGGAAAGTATTATTACCGCTCCGGTTCTACCATGCGTGAAATCACAGGGAAAGAACTTGAAAAGACTCTTCTTAAAACTCAGGGCAGAACATGGGATGGAATTGCTTTACCAAAATTAAAAATTTCAGATTTAAAGAAAGAAGCAATTGATTTTTTTAAAGAAAAAGCAATAATGCGTGGGCGTCTTACAAAAGAAGAACTTGATGTAGAAGATGATATTTTGCTGGATAATTTACGCTTAATTGACGAAGACGGATATTTGTGTCGTGCTGCAATGCCTGCCTTTTTCAAAGACCCGGAAAAATGGGTTTTTGGTGCTTATATAAAAATTGGTTTTTTTGGAAAATCTGATTCTGATTTGATTTATCAGGATGAAATACATGGTTCATTGATTGAGCAAGTTGATAAAACTCTTGATTTAATTTATACAAAATATCTGAAAGCACTAATCTATTACAAAGGTATTCAGCGTGTAGAACAATTTATGTTTCATAAAGATGCTTTGCGAGAAATTTTGTTAAATGCAGTAGTTCATAAGGACTATCGCACATGTAATCCAATTCAAATTAGTGTGTATAACGATAAAATTTATGTTTATAATGATGGTGAAATGCCTGTGGGCTTAGATTCAACTGAAAAATTATTTTCAAAGCATTCTTCCAAGCCATTTAATCCTGTTTTAGCAAATGTGATTGACAAGAAATCATTGGAAAAAACAAGTATACCGAAATGGGTAAAATTCCAACCAGAGGGTTGGTATTCTATCTGTGCAACAGCAGATAATTATGGTAATGCTGAATTTTATTATTTATACTTTGATGCAGATGCAGAATTTTCAAGAATTGGAAATGATAATACGGAACTGGATATAAAAGATAGTAAAGTTACAGGCAGTATTTCTGAGGTAAGTGATAAAAACATAGAGCGTTTTAATCCATGCAAAACACCATCATGGGCAAAATCGTATAATCCAGATGAACTTAATGGATGGTATAAAATATGGACAAATCCAGATGCTTTTCACTGGAACTTATTTTATGTCTATTTTAATAATAAAGAAAAAATTACAAGGGTTGGGCTAAAAGACTATGAGCTTACTGAAGAATATTATGATTTTAAGCAGATAATTTATGGTTGGGAACACAACTATTATGAAAAAAATGATTTTGCATCCTGCTCAGCACCTTCATGGAGCGGAAACAGCAGCAGTTCAGGTTCTGAAAATGATTCTGACAAATCTGATGATTCTGGTAATTCTGAAAATGAAAATAACAAAGGCTATCTTTCACATGGCTGGTATAGAATTACTACTACCTACGAAGGAGTAAGCACTACGAATTATTTCTACTTTGATGAAAATGGGGAACTTCAGAGAGCAGGAAATGACAGGCAAGAATTTGAACATTCAAATCCTGCATACGATTCACTGAAAAATGATTTAGATGTTCTTGATAAAGATGAGTTCAAATCATGCACAGCACCATCTTGGGCATGAAAAATACCTTTTTAAGTAAATAAAAAACATAAATTCACAGGAGTTGTCATGACGGCAGCTCCTTTTTTTCATTTCCAAATTTATTGTATTTCTTACTATCATTTTCTCATGATATACGGATATATTGGCGTAAGCTGCGACTTGTATAGTGACAAGCAGACAGTAGAAAACCAGCGATTTGAAATCAACAATTTCTGTGCAAGGCAAGACATGAAGGTTGACGGCTGAATAGAAGAAACAATCAGGGTCACTAAAAGCTACAGCAAGCGTGAACTTGGCAAGCTTTTAAACCAGGTGCAGAAAGACGATTTGATTATATGTGCAGAGATTGAACGCAACTTGATTAACCAGCGGACTAAGGAAGTGCTGGCTGTTATTTGTAGTCTGCTGTACTTTTATATAAAAAATTTTATGTTATAATTATAGTAAAGAAATCGGAGGCTGCAACTGATGCTTACAGACATGACAATAGAAGAAATGTGCTCTACAACTGAACGTCAGCAGTTTGACCGCAAAAGTGCAAAAATTGATGCAGCAGCCCTTGCAATTCCTCTGATTGCATTTGCCAATTCCGATGGTGGTTTGTTGGCTATAGGAATAGAAGATAACGGAGAAATTACAGGAATAGATGATTTTCCACAAAAAATAAATGAATTGCTTCGGGCAGGCTATGATTTTTGCCAACCTTCAATTTTTATAGAAAAAGAGATTATTGACTGCACAGACCGCAACGGAAATCCCAATCATATTCTTTTGATAAAAGTTCCACAAAGTTCAGATGTCCATGTAAATAACCGTGATGAATCTTATATCCGCGTTGGTGATAAATCTAAAAAGCTTAACTTTGAAGAGCGTATGGAACTTATGTATTCAAAAGGAATTCGTTTTTATGAAGATGAACCAGTGTATAAAAGTTCATTAGAAGACATTGATTTGGATTTTGTTGCTGAATATTGTAAAAAGATAGGATATAAAAAATCCCCAAAGAATTATATTGAACAGAATAAAGACTACGTTGTTAAAGTTGCAGGACGAAAAGAACTTAGCGGAGCTGCTGTTCTGATGTTTGGAAAAGAGCCTCAAAGATTTTTTCCCAGGTCAAGAGTTCGTTTTATCCGTTACGAAGGCACAGAAGCAAAAGTCGGAACTCAAATGAATGTTATTAAGGATGTTGTTTTTGAAGGCCGCATTCTTGAACTTACAGAAAAGACAATTGAATATGTTAAAACACAAATTAAAGAACACACGTATCTTGGAAAAGACGGACGTTTCGTAACAGAAAGCGAATACCCGGAATTTGCATGGAAGGAACTAATTGTAAATGCAATTACCCACAGAGACTACAGCATTAAAGGAACTGACATTCAGATTAAAATGTTTGATGACCATATTACTGTAGAAAGCCCTGGAACTTTGCCGGGAACTGTCCGCTTAAATAATATGAGGGAAATCCATTATTCAAGAAATCCAAAGATTGCAATGTTCCTGCATGAATATGAATACGTCCGTGAATTTGGTGAAGGCATTGACAGGATGTATCGGGAAATGGAAGAAGCCGGATTGCCGGAGCCTGAATATAAAACTGTTTCTTTTATGGTTCAGGCAACAATTAAAAATAAAATGTATCGCGCTGAACATAATAGTAATGTTCCAAAGCCTCAAAATGAAGCTTTAGATGATGCTTTAGATGATGCTTTGGAATCAAGATTACTGAATATATTAGAATCAAATCCATCTATAAAGCAAACTGAATTAGCCAAACAATTAAACACTTCAAGGGCAACAATTCAGCGGGCAATAGAAATTCTTGTAAAACAAGGAAATATTATCCGAATAAATGGAAAGCGATTCGGTTACTGGAAAATTATTAAAACCTGATAATCTTTACTTACACTATATCCGTCATGCTGAACGCAGCAATCGAAGATTGCCTTTCAGCATCTACCCTCTCCATTACAATATTCCCATGATATACGGATACATACGCGTAAGCAGCGACAAGCAGACAGTAGAAAACCAGCGGTTTGAAATCAACAATTTCTGTGCAAGGCAAGACATGAAGGTTGACGGCTGGATAGAAGAGACAATCAGCGGAACTAAAAGCTACAGCAAGCGTGAACTTGGCAAGCTTTTAAAACAGGTGCAGAAAGATGATTTGATTATTTGCGCAGAACTTTCACGCCTTGGGCGCAACCTTTTTATGATTATGGAAATCCTGAACATCTGCATGACCAAGGAATGCAAGGTGTGGACTATTAAGGACAATTACCGCCTAGGAGACGATATTCAGAGCAAGGTGCTGGCTTTTGCCTTTGGGCTAAGTGCAGAAATTGAACGCAACTTGATTAGCCAGAGGACAAAGGAAGCGCTGGCACGCAAAAAAGCAGAGGGTGTGATTTTAGGACGAAAGAAAGGCAGCAAGAATTCCTATAATAAGCTTACAGGCAAAGAAAAACAAATAAAGCAGTGGCTTTTAGAGGGAATATCTAAGGCAGAGATTGCCCGGAGATGCAATGTAAATAAAAGCACTGTTTTCAGGTATTTAAGAAATAAAACAAAGCCACAATAAAGAGCCCCAGATTGCAACGGGTTTGATATTGTGATTGGGAATCCGCCGTATGTAAGCGCACCAACGCAATTAGCAAATGAAACTTTAGCAAAGCAGCGTGATACTTTGGTAAAAATAAAACAATACAATTCCCTTTGTGAAAAATGGGATTTATACATTCCATTTATAGAGCGTGGACTGCAACTTGCCAAAACTGATGGCGTAGTTACAATGATTGTTCCTTTCCCGCTTACTAACCAAAAGTATGGAAAAGTATTACGAAAAATGCTGACTCAGGACTATAACATGTTTGAGTTGGTAGACCTGAACGGCACAAAGATTTTTGACAATGCTACAGTAAGCAACTGTATACCATTTGTAAAGAAACAGCCAACGCAAAACAAATGCACAATTGCACATATCAACGAACAACTAGAAATTACACCTACTTTTGAGCAAAACAATGCAGAACTTGTGCAGGACAAAAAAACGCAAGTTTGGAATTTGACAAAAGACGACCGCAAAGGAAACAAACATTCTGATATGCACGTCTTGGGCGATTATTGCTACATAAGTGTTGGAATGGTTTTAAATTCTGATGAGAAAGAAAAAGAGAATGTGTTTAAAAAAGGTGATTTAATTTCTGATGTTGAAAATGAAATCCATTGCAGAAAATTTATTGAAGGAAAAGATATAGGAAAGTATTGCATAAACACTATCCGTTATCTTGAATATGATACAGAAAGAGTTCCGGATTTATTAAGGCGTCCAACATTTAGAGAATTGTATAAAAATCCAAAGCTCATGTTCAATCGTTTGGGAGAATTGCAAGTTGTTTTAGATAGCGAAGGTGATTTTACTACAAGTGATGCAATGTTTGTTTGTTTGCTCTGGAATTCACTTTCTGGAGTTATAAACAAAAGCATAACTTCTAGCATCAAAAAGTTTTCAAAATATTCACGTTTAGAAATGGAAAAACTTTCTGAAACAGTAGATTTAAAATATCTGCTTGCAATAATGAATTCAAAGTATGCTGCTGTTCTTTTGACAAATCAAAGAGGTGGCGACTATCACATTTATCCGGAACATATCCGCAATATTCCCATCCCAACCGCCACTGTTGCCCAGCAAGAACCAATCATAGCCCTTGTAGACAAAATCCTAGTCGCCAAAAAGCAAGACCCAAAGGCAGACACTTTAGCACTAGAAGCCCAAATCGACCAGCTTGTCTACAAACTATATGGCTTAACGCAAGAAGAAATTGCCGTAGTAGAAGGTAAGTAGAATAGATTCCCATGTCGGAGCACGGGAATGACAGGCAAGAACTTACTACTAAGCAAAACAGGCAACTTTTACATTGACAGGTTCATTCTGCATTGCCTGCCATAGTGTCAGTTTCATCTGCATTTGCATCCAGCTTTCAGGGCTGGTATTTGTTGCCTTTGCGATTCTGATTGCCATTTCCGGACTTAGTGCGGACTTTTCATTAACAAATTCAGAAAGAGTTTTTCTTGTTACACCCAGCATTTGGGCTGCATCTGTAATGGTTATTCCAAGCGGTTCAAGAACATCTTTCAAAAACACTTCGCCCGGATGTGTCGGCTTTCTAGTCATAATGTCCTCCTAGTGATAATCCTGATAATCTACAAGAATTGCATCTTGCCCTTCAAAATAAAAAGTTACGCGCCAGTTGACGTTTACTGTAACTGACCACATATTTTTTTCCTGTCCTAAAAGCTGATGAAGCCTGTAACCCGGCAAATTCATATCCATGGGTTTTATGCTTGCATCAAGGCGGTCTAATATTCGTCCAAGTTTTGAAGCATGCTCCGGAATAATGCCAACTTTGCTTCCCGTCTCGAAGAAGTCCTTTAAGCCTTTATGTCTCCATGACTTAATCATAATTTAATCTACCCTGTAACCTATGCCGTGTCAAGTTTCATTCTATTCAAACTCATAATTTACAGATAGTCTTTTAATCTATTCATCTCCGCTCAGGCGGAAGTTATGAATTTTCTATAATTGCTATTTCTTCTGGCGAAAGTTTATAAAGTTCATATACAAGTTTATCAATCTGCTTTTCAAGTTCTGAAGTGTCATTTGCAGGGTTTTCTTTTTTTACTTTTAGAATTTGTTCAACCAGATTGATTATTGGTGCCTGTTCTTTTTTTGTGGCGGTGGGGATGGGAAGTTGTTCCAAGAATGTTTTTGATATGTTAACTGTCAATGTAGAATTGTTTGAAAAATTATTTGCATAATACCAGTTTAAAACATTTGAATTTAACAAAGCAAGAAAATAATTATATAAATGTTTATAGTCATCTTTTAATACAATGCTATTTGTAGAAGCAAATGCCTTTCTCTTTTCAACATCAATAGCAGCAACAATCGGATGTGAACCACCACTTATTCTTTGAGTAACAATTTTCTTTTCTTCTTTCCATAAATAGGCTGGTCGTGTTCGATTAATCTTTTCTGGTATCCATTCTATAAATTTAGTTATTTCTTGTATTAAATATCTTTTTACAACCTTACCTATGATTAAAGGCTCATTATTTTTATTTTTAGTATCAGAAATTAGACTCTTATTTGCATCAATTCCTGCAATAATATCAACACAAAATTCTCCAAATGCTGTTTTTCCATTTGCGATTCTTTGGGTTAATTCTATGTTCTTATCATCACAGAAAATATTAAAGGCATAGCTTGTATTCTTCTCAAATTGCTTTTGTGGAATTTTATTTAGCGTATATTTTTTCTTTAACAGGTTTTCAACATCTGTAATTGTAGAAACTTCATTTTCTTTGTTTTGTTCCTTTTGAAGTTGTAGAATTATTGTTGAAGCTGTTACTTTTGCAAATATTCCGCTTCCTAAATCAACAATTTGATTTATGCTTGTTTTATCAAGAATTGCTTTACGAATTATATCGTAAGTTGTAGTTCTTAAAATGTTATTCGGAATAATATAAGAAATTGCTCCCGATTTCTTTGTCAGGTTAATTCCAAGCAAAATAAACAAAGCAAATAAGTTTATTTTTCCAGATTGATTTGCTTTAGATTTCTTACCTGAACTTAAATTTGAGAAATATGTTTTTTCAACGATTTTCTTAAACTCTGTAGAAAAATCAGCTTTTCTTGCAAACACATACGGCGGATTCCCAATCACAATATCAAAACCGTTGCAATCATCTGCTCGATTAAATACGTCGCTAAACCATGTGTGCCACAAAAAGAACTGGCTGTTGGCGTGCAGGTCTATATCTTTTAACTTTTCTTCAAGTTCAGCATTTCTAGTATTACCACTGAATCTTAAATGAATTAAAGATTCTACTTTTTCAGAAATCATCTGTCTTATTTTCTGTTTTGCCGTTATATCATTAGGAATAAAAAATCCATTTAATGCTTCTTTAAGCTGCTGGACAGTATTGTCATTATTAAATAAATCGCTGCTGTTTCCCGTTAATGTGCTTAAATCAATGCCTTCAAAACTTTCTATCAGGCTGTTTGAGTTAATGTCAAATGTTGTGGATTGAGGTTTGAATCTGCATAGTATTAAGCAGCCACTTTCAGCACACCATTTTCAAATTTTATATCTCTGGCAACGAGTTCAAGCTTGTCAAAGCCTTTCAGACGCCGCCACCCTT
>JALELH010000123.1 GCA_022768865.1 Spirochaetia bacterium | reverse complement strand
ATCAAAAAGGCTTGCATAAATAAGCCACTGCCAGTCTATTTTTGCACCGCGGTTTTCTTCGTATTTTGCAATGATGTAGGCAACTACACATTTTTCTGCATGCTTGTCCATTTCTATGATTTCAAAAGGACGCACAAGGTCGTTCCATCGTTCTATAGAAAAGGCTTCAAAGATTTTAAGGATAAACTTTTTGTTCATAGCTGCCTATTTAGAAATGCCCTTCTTTTCATCGCTTTCCATTTTTGTCTTCCAGACAAGGGCCTTTTTCCTTATTTCTTCTGACTGTTCACTGTCGCTCATTACCATGGCAATGCGGCGCAATGCAATCAAAAGGTTTACGGCCATGCGCATGTCATCAACGCGTTTGCTTGCAAGTTCGTAACGGTCGCGGTAATCCGTGGCACACTTAGACAAAAGTTCACGAATCAGCCTGACGTAAAGAACCGTATCTTCATAAACCGGTGAATTATGGTCAAAATAATTTTTTACGGCCTCTTTCATGTCTACAAAGTTTTTTGCAACTACGGCATGGCGGCCCCTGAGTTCAACAAAGGATTCTTTCCATTTTGAATTTTCACCGAAAGCATCTACAAGCATATCTATGGCAAGGCCAAGTTTACGGATTATTTCAAGTCTTTTAGTTATGGATAAATTTGCAATGGGAGCAATTTTGGCTTCTATTTCTGCATAAGGACAGTCAACGGTGTTTGAAACAACATCTTCCAGATAAATGATTGCCTTGTAAAGTGATTTTCTGGCATCATTAAGGATATCGTTGTTTTTTACTTCAAGCATTTCAAGAGATACATCATTTATGCTCATCTGAACTGTTGCAAGGTAAATCATCTGTTCAGCAAGGGCAATTTTTTTAAATTCAACGCCCTCTTTCTGATTCCTTAAAGCAAGGGATTCTGCCTTGTCTTTATTAACCAGAGTATTAATATGTTCTTTTAGCGGCTGAATTCTTTCTTTAAATTCGTTACGTGCTTCTTCTGAAACTGCCATATCTTTCTCCTGTTAAACTTATCCTTGCTGAAATTCTAACACTGTTTTGCAAATTTTTAAAGGCTTGAATGCTGCTGTAACATTGATGCAGCATGTTCAAGGGAAGCCTGGGAAACGCTGTCTCCGGAAAGCATTCTTGCAATTTCACGGACACGTTCCTGACCGCTTATAGGAAATACATTTGTTGCTGTTGTATTTCCTTCAACACCTTTCTGTATCTTTAACTGATTATCGGCATAAACAGCAATGCTTGCAAGATGAGTTATGCACAGTATCTGTTTTTTTGCAGAAAGCTTTTTCATGTGGTCTCCAAGGGAAACTGCAACTTCACCGCCAATGCCTGTATCTATTTCATCAAAGACTAAAGTTCCTGCCAGATCTGCAGCACTTAAAATTGTCTTTAAGGCAAGCATTACGCGGCTAAGTTCACCGCCCGATGCAATTTTAGCAAGGGGTAAAAGCGGAGACCCCGGGTTTGCGCTTATTAAGAATTCAATGTTATCCATGCCGTATGGACCGCACTTCTGCTCTACCTGATTGCCTTCTTTTTCCGTAAGGTTTACACGGAATTTTGTTTCCTTCATGCCAAGTTTAGCAAGTATTTCTTCTACGGCAACAGACATTTTTTCTGATGCCTTTTTTCTTTTTTCTGACAGGGCTTTTGCGGCAGTATAAACTTTCTTTTCAAGTTCCCTGATTTCCTGTTCAAGCTGACTTTTGTCTGCACAGCTGCCCGTAAGCTGTTCCAGCTGCTTCTGTGCTTTTTCCAGATAAAGTGCAATGTCTGCAACAGTGCCGTTTACACCGCCTGCATACTTTTTCTTCAGTTTATAGATTAAATCAAGGCGTTCCTGCACCTGAACAAGGCGTTCCGGATCAAATACAAGGGAATTTTTATATTTCCTGAATTCTGATGCAATGTCGTCAACTTCATAAAATGCAGACTGAAGGCGGCTTTCCAAACCTTCCAGGTTCTTATCAAGTTCTACTGTTTTAGATGCTGTTCCTGTAATTCTTTTAAATAAGGAAATTATTCCGCTGCCGTTGTCGTCTCCTTCAAAAGCACTGTTTATTTCTTCTATATCAGAGTAAAGTTTTTCAAAAGACGTAAGTTTTGATTCTTCTGCTTCAAGTTCTTCGTCTTCGTTTGGCTTTAGCTTTGCATCTGAAATTTCTCCGATGGCAAAGGTAAGCATGTCTATTTTTTCTGCACGCTCTGCTTCGTTGCTGTTAAGGGAATCTAAAACCTTGCGTTTTTCTACAAGACGATTGTAAAGTTCAGAAAAAGCCTTTACTTCATCTACAACATCGGCATAAATGTCCAGGTAGCGTCTGTGGTCTGCAACTTTCATTAAAGACTGCTGTTCGTGCTGGCCGTGAATGTCTACTAGAAAATCTGCAAAAGAAGCAAGGTCTGCCCTTGTTACAGGAACACCGCCTATCCATGCAGAAGATTTTCCTGTATCGCGTATAAGTCGGCGCAAAAGAATCCTGTCATCTTCAGCTTCTATTCCGTGTTCTTCAAGCCAGGTAAAGGCTTCTTTTGATTCAAGAAAAAAGGAACCTGAAACCTGTGCTTCGTGCATGCCTGTCCTTATCTGTTCTGCACTTGCCTTGCCGCCAAGCAAAAAAGCAAGGCTTCCGATAAGTATGGATTTACCGGCACCAGTTTCACCGCTTAATACGGTAAAACCTTTATTAAATTCAACATGAGCAGAATCTATAAGTGCAAAATTCTTTATATCAAGTTCTTCAAGCACGGGGACCTCCTGACCAGTTTAACTTGCTTTGCAATGCAGCATAAAATTTTTCCTGGGTTGAGCCTACAAGCCTTGCCGTAAATTCAGGAATTCCAAGAATAATAACATCATCTTTTTTAAGATTAAAACTTATCTGACCGTCGCAATCCAGTGCCACATCTGCACGGGAATCTAAAACAGTAATTACAAGTTCCCCGTGTTTTCCAAAAACCAGGGGACGTGCAGAAAGGCTGAAGGAACTTACAGGCGTTAATACAAGGGCGGGAATAGAAGGCTCTACAATAGGACCACCTGCCGCAGCAGAATATGCCGTAGAACCAGTTGGCGTTGAAACTATTATTCCGTTTGCCTTGAAAGGACCAAGCAATGCATGATTGTATGCAACCCTTAAATTGACAAGCCTTGAAGAAGGGCATGAAGAAATTACACAGTCGTTAAGGCCGGAACAAGAAAAAACAGTTGCACCGTTTCTTATGACTTCGCACTTTACAAGGTTTCTTTCGCTTATGAAACTTTTACCTAAAAGGAATTTTTCAAGTTCCTCTTTCCATTCATCTTTTGAAACAGATGCAAGAAAACCAAATTCCCCAAGGTTCACGGGGAAAACAGGTATATTTAAGGGAGCGCAGCCTCTTCCTGCAAAAAGAACAGTACCGTCTCCGCCTAAAGTAACGACAAAATCGTATCCGTAAAAATCAACTGCTAAAGGTTTATGATTGTAAGCATCCTTTCCGTTGTAGTCAAAAACTGAAACAGATATTTTCCTTTCTGTAAGGAAACAGGATATTTCCTTACTAAGGCGTTCTGCGTCAGTTTTAAATGAATTGGAAACGATAAGGCACTTTTTCATTGATTTTAGTTCCTGCACAAATTAAAGCATTGAAGACAATACTTTTATAATCTGCTGTGCATCCTTCTGCCCGAGCCTTGGATAAAGGGGGAACACGGCACACCGCAAATAGAGGGAATTGGCACAGATACATTTTTTAGAAATTTCCTGCTGCCTTAATGCCATAATCGTGTCTTCATAAGCCTGGCGTATTTCTATATTTTTCTTTTGTGCATAGGCCTTTGCATCTTTAAAACCGGAATTTAAAACAAGAGGAAAAGAATAGATTGTAGACCCCTTTCCTTCTGCACGGACGTAAGTCTTATGACGTCCGGACATTATTGCCCTTGAATACAATGCATAAAGTTCCTGCCTTATTTTTTCGTTGCGGGCAAATTCCTTGAATTCTACGTAAGCAAGGGCAGCGTTCATATCAGTCATTACATCTGTAAAAGGAGATTCTTCTGCAATATGCTTTAATACAGTCCATTCTTTTCTGTTTGGAGCAATTAAAAGGGCACCGCCGCCTGCAGTTATTATGTCTTTTTCTTCCATGCCAAGAATTGCATAGGTTCCGTACATTCCGGCTTTTCTGCCCATAACTTCTTCTTCTGTTTTCTGTTCTTCTGCAGAAGCGGGCTTTGCAGCTGTTTTTTTAGGAGCATCGGCTTCGTCAAAAGGATAGGCAGCCAGTGCAGACTGGGAAATATCTTCTACAACAGGAATTCCAAGTTCAAGGAAAGATTTAATATCAGGAAGAACACCCATAGATTCTGCAAGAATAAGAAGGCGTCCGCCGTCCTTTATGCAATTCTGGACTGATTCTACAGTTACAAGTCCTGTTTCTTCTGCAACATCTGCAAAAAGAGTTTTATATCCAAGACGTTCAACTGTAAGAACCTGATATGACGGAGCAAGGGCACTGAAAATAACTGCACTTTCCTTTGGCAAATCAAGTGCTTTAAGAATATATTCAAGGGCAATGGCAGGGCTGCGCAGGGCAACGGCACCATCAAAACCTATAAGTTCTTTTGCAGTCTGAATCAGCTTTGCGTTCATATCGCCCGGGCCGATTTTTTCATCAACCATGCAGGTAAGGACTGCTTCCATTTCTTTACGCCGGATAGTAGGACTATAAGTATGAATCATTTTTTACTTTTCCTTTTTAAAATCAAAACGGGAATTATTTATTATGGCAGAGACCAATTAGAGCATATTATAAAGAAAATTCCCGATTTGCAACATCGGGAATCATAAGGCAAAGACCTATTCAGCATCAGGTTCCAGGATTTTCTGGAGTTCCTTTGCACTGAAGAGTTTGCGTGTATCAAGGATAATTAAGTAACTGTTTTCCTGACGCACAACACCCTGAATATATTCTGTGCCAATGCCGCTTAACATCTGCGGCGGCGGCTTAATATCTCCATTTTCCACAGGAATAACACGTGCAATGCGGTCTATGATAATTCCGATTTTATTTCCTTCTATATCAAGAATAATAAATCCGCCGTCGTCTTCTGTAACTGAATCATCGGAAACCGTCATCTTTTTAAGATAGAAGCGCTTGTGAAGATTTATGATTGGAATAACTTCTCCGCGGAGATTTATAATACCTTCGACATAGAATGGTGCATTAGGAATAGGACGGACATTCTGTGTCTTAACTATTTCCTTAACATCCATAATATCTACGCCGTATAATTCATCCCCAAGCTGGAATGTAACAAGCTGAAATGATGTTTCTTCTTCTGCCATTTCAAACTCCTGTAAATAATGCAATCTTATATTATCTATTCAATTTTAATTCATAAAAAGCGTCTAGTCCACTATAAAAACAGTCAAAGCATCCACTTTTTTTATTCCAAGGGATTTTAACGCTTTTGCACAACTTTCAACGGTTATACCCGTTGTCATTACGTCATCTATAAGTATAACACGCTGCGGCAAATTTTCACGTTTTAATTTTAATGCTTTTTCAGAAAGGCTGTATTTTTCTGCTGAATTTTCAAGCCTTTCCTTTCTTGCAAGTTTTTTCTGCTGGATATTTCCTTTTCTTTTTAACAGCTTAAGGATTTTATAACCGTAATTTGTTTCTAAATATCTGCAAAGTTCATCTATCTGATCCCAGCCTTTTTTCCTTATTTTCCCGTTTCTTGGCGGAACTGGCACAATAAAATGACATTCAGTTCCAAATTGTGTTTTTATGGCGTTACTGCATAACATTGCAATAAATGGCGAAAGTCCCCTTCGTTCAAGCATTTTCCACTGGAACATTAAGTTTTTTGCCCATAGCCTGTATGGAAAAATTGAAAACACTTTATCACAGGAAAATATTATCCTTTCTTTCCTGCAGTCCATGCAGATATTATTTTCGCTTAAAAGTATTTTTCCGCATACTGAACAGCGTTCAAGGCTTGAAGTTTCTTTTGCCTTTAACAAAAGTTCCTGCCTGCATTTTTTGCAGATATCACCGTAGACGGTTTCTTTACCACAGACAATACAGCAGCCGCTGCCGAAAGCCCAGTTAAGCAAAAGCCTAAGATAGTCTTTAATAATAAAAGTAAATCTACTGAATTTTATAATTACATTTGTCATTACCTATATTATTTTAAATAAAAAAAATAAAATGCACTTTTTATGGAATAAAATTTAGTTATAAAAATATTAGTATTTACAACTAGACACCTCTCGGCAGAACCAGGCCTGAAAAAAGGCTTTCGCACTACGTTTGTGCAGATTTTTTTTCATTCCTGAACCTGCCTACGGCGTCTATCCAATAAAAATTATTAAATGCAAAATATTCAAAAAGTTATTTTTTCAAAAAAATTAACGACCGTCTAAAGAATTTTTCCATCTGGAAATAGACTGAAGTGCAGCCATAGGCGTCATATTGTCTAAGTCCATGGAAAGTATTTCATTTATTACCATTTCTTCTTCGCTGAAAAGTCCGCCGGCAAAAGTAGGTGGTCTTTTTTCAGGAGCAGCATTCTGTTTTGTTTCTATTACAGCGGCTGTCTGCCCTGCTTCTCCTTGTATTTTATCAAGAATTTCCTGTGCACGGTTAATAACCTGAGCAGGAATTCCAGCAAGGCGTGCAACATGAATGCCGTAGCTGTTCTGGCTTGCACCTTCTATTACTTTTCTAAGGAAAACAATATCATTGCCGTTCTGACTTACAGCCATGCAAAGCTGCTTTATGGAACTGTGTTCAAGACGAGTAAGTTCATGGTAATGGGTGGCAAACAAAGTCTTGCATTTTAAGGAATTAATTAAATGCTCACTTACGGCCCAGGCAATGGAAAGTCCGTCTTCAGTGCTTGTTCCGCGCCCTACTTCGTCCATGATTACAAGGGATTTTTCTGTAGCACTTCTTAAAATTCTTGCAGTTTCCGTCATTTCTACAAGGAATGTAGATTCGCCTTTTGCAAGATTATCGCTTGCACCAACACGGCAAAAAATCCTGTCTATAATGCCAAGGCGTGCCGCTTTAGCAGGAACAAAACATCCTGTCTGGGCAAGCAGGGCAATCAGTGCATTCTGACGCAAAAAGGTACTTTTACCTGCCATATTCGGGCCTGTAATCAGGGCAAAAGTTTTATTTTCATCACCGGAATAAAGGCTTAGATTATTTGGAACAAATTCACCTTTCGGAAGATGCTGTTCAACAACGGGATGACGTCCTTCCTGAACAAAAAATTCCCTGCTGTCTTTTAAAATTTCCGGACGCACCCAGTTATGGGTAATGGAAGCATCTGCAAAAGAACTTGTAACATCAACGTAGGCAATTTCCTGTGCCGTCTGCTGAAGGTAAGATACATATTTTTTAAGTTCGTTTCTTACTTCTATAAAAAGGCTATGCTCAAGTTCCAGTATTTTTGAGCCGGATTCATTTAATTTATCTTCCAGCTGCTGAAGGCGTTCCGTTGTATATCTGTCTGCATTTACAAGGGTTCTTTTCATTATAAAATGGGAAGGAACTTTATCCAGCTTGCCTTTTGAAACTTCTATAAAATATCCAAGGTTGCCTGTATTTTTTATTTTTAGATTCTGAATTCCAGTCTGATGCCTTTCTTCTTCTGCATACTCTTCAAGAATTTTATTGAAATTGCGCTGAATGTTTTTCCAGTCATCAAGTTCTTTAGACCAGCCTTCCTTAATAATCCTTCCTTCCGTAAAAACTGTAGCAGGATCATCGTCAATGGAATTTTCTATAAGGGAAGCAATCTTTTTTGCATCTTCAGAATCATTAAAATTAAAACCTTTTTCTTCAAGGGCACCTTTTGCCTTAAGCCAGATGTTAATAGAATTTTTTAATGCCTGTAAATCTTTTGCGTGGGCACGATCCATGGCAATTCTGCCGGCAAGACGTTCAATATCAAGAATGCCGTCGAGAAGTTCACGAACTTTTCTTAAAAAAGAAACATTGTCCGTAAAAAGCTGAACCTTATTCTGGCGTGCAACAATTTCTTTTTCATCCGTTAAAGGAAAAGAAAGCCAGTCCCGGATTAATCGGCCGCCCATGGCAGTTTTTGCATTGTTTACGCATTCAAGCAAAGTATACTGAATTGAACCATCGCGTATATTAGCAGTTATTTCAAGATTGCGTCTGGAAGAATCATCCATGATTACAAATTCAGAATCTTTATAGACAGTTATCCCCTTTATGTGGTCAGATTCAGAATTAGTTGTTTTTAAAATGTAATCTAAAAGAAACCCTGCCGGAGCAACTTCTGCACTGGTTTCATATAAAGAAAAGGAATTTAGATTTACGGTTTTAAAATGCTTTACAAGGCGGTCATAACACTGCTTAGGATTAAAATGCCAGTCAGGATAATAGGAAACAGAAGAAATTGAAAGGCTTTCCAAAACAAGGTTTACATCGCAATTATTCCTTAAAGATTCAGGAAGAATAATTTCCCGCGGCGAACACCTGCCAAGTTCCTTTGCAAGATTTTCCTTTAATGTTTTTTCAGTAAAACTTGTGGCACGGAATTCCCCTGTGGTAACGTCAACGTATGCAAGGCCTGTCTGAGATTTTTCCACGCAAAGGCATGCAAGAAAATTATTTGCATTGCCTTCAAGATATTCGCTTTCTGTTGCAGTGCCCGGCGTAATTACTTCTACAACCTTTCTTTCCGTAAGGCCCTTTTTTGCAATTTCACCAATCTGTTCTGCAATGGCAATTCTTTTGCCTAAACGTAAAAGACGTGCTATATAGATTTTTGACGCATGATAAGGAATACCGCACATGGGGTTTTCTGCCTTGTGCGTAAGGGTAAGATTTAAAAGACGTGAAACTTCAACGGCATCTTCATTGAACATTTCATAAAAATCACCAAGCCTGAAAAAAAGAACATCCTCAGGATACTGAGCCTTAATGTTACGGTATTGAGTAATAACCGGTGTTTCATCTGCCATAAAAATTACAATCCTAGCTGAGAAATTACCTGGTCTGTTATGTCAACGGAAGGGCTATACCATAAAACTGAATTTGCTTCCTGAAGATTTAAAATTGCACTGTAACCGCCGCTTTCTGCAACACGTGCAAGGGTATCATAAAGCTGTTTATAAAATGTATTGTTTTCCTTAAGTGACTTTTTAAGGGATTCCAGTTCCGTATTTTTTGCACTTGAATATTCGTTTATAAAATCAGTTTTCTTTGTAATCTGTGCTTCAATTTTCATTGCTTCAGAATCGTTGCCCTTGCGCTGTGCTTCAATCTTCTGATCGTTAAGGCGCTGAAGCTCTGCAACGTGCTTATCAAGTTCTTTCTGAAAATCTTCTTTCTTAGTTTCGTAATTTCTGACCGGTGCAGAATTCCTGAAATAAGCCTGATAAACTTTATTGGTATCAACTACAGCAAATTTTGTAATCTGCTGTGAAAAAGAGGCTGCTGAAAAAGCAATTGCAAAAATACTGATTAAAAAAGATTTTTTCATATTGAACTCCAAATTATCTGTTGAACAAATTGAAAGAAAGAACAAAGTGCCAGTTGCTCTTCCAGTTATAGTCACCGTCACCGTCCTGGTCTGTAAAGTAGAATTCGCCATCGCGGAATTTACATGTATTGGCAAAAAGAAGCCTTAACGGGAACTGCTGAATACAGAATCTTATACTAGGACCAAAACTGAAATACCAGTCTTCTTTTGTAAGGGAAGTAAACAAATCTTCCTGTTCCTTTTTTACGGCAACAGCATCACCCCAGATGTCAAAGGCAAGGATGCCAGGAATAAGGGGATAACGTAATTCAACAGTATTATTCCACATAGCATGACCACGACCATAGTTTTTGTTATAAATCGTCCAGCCGCGGCCGGTAAACATACCATCAAAATAAAGCTGGTTTGCCCTTTTTATGTTTGTTCCAGGTGCAGGAAACTGAAGGGAAAGGGATGAATATCCCATAAGGACAAGTTTAACTGCAAACTTGTCAACAAAGTAATGATCAAAGATTGTAAAATATCTTTCTGCCTTTGTATCAGACCTTAAATAGAATTCTGTCTCCCCCCAGTCCGGAGCAAAGTTAAAGGTTCCTTTCTTAAACAGACCATACCAGGAAAGTCTCTGGCTTGCAAACCATCCTGTTGAAGGATCATAGGCAATGTTTCTGGCATCAACAGAGAAAGAAGACCAGATAGAATTTTTAGGTTCCCAGTTGTTGTTATAATAACTGACGGAACTATCATAAGGAACAAAATAAGAATCGTTATAGTCGTTATAAAGAATACTGTTTGTCATACCACCGGCAAGGGTAAAAATAGCAAAATCAGGAGTCCAGCGCCTTGCAAGGGATGTACTTAAGTCAAACTGATTCTGCTTATACTTCATGTAATAGTAGTCGTTATTAATGTCACCGCTAGGCATAAACTTATTGCGCAGTGCATAGTTTGTAGAATGAGAATATCCAACGGAAATATTTCCGCTTACAGGCTGACCAAAAATCCAGTTCTGCCCATAACCTAAAGAAACAGACTGTTCGCTTGTAGAAAGGGTTGTACTGATAGAGGCAGAACGAGCTTCTCCCCACAAGTTTGAATCCTGCAGTTTTGCATAAAGGGAAACCGGAAAATCATTAGGATCAGAAACACCTGAAAAAGTAAAACCAACGTCAAGGGAAGTTGTGCTTTGTTCTTCAACCGTAAACACAATGTCTACAAGGTTTTCTTCTGATCCCTGAACAACTTCAGGAGCAACGGCAGAAAAGAACTGCAGGTTGTAAAGGTTTCTTAAACCGCTTGTAATTTTAGCATTGGAAAAAATATCACCTTCGTCAATGGGAATTTCACGGCGGATTACATAGTCTTTTGTTTTTTCGTTTCCTTTTATGATGATATTTTCAATATGGCTTCTAGGGCGTTCTTCTATGTGCAAAACATAAGATACAACCCTTAAATCTGCATCCTTTTTTTGTTCCGGATAGAACATGTTTGATGTATATCCGTTTTCGTAATATTTATTCTGAATATTAGCTCTTGTTTCCTGAAACTTTGTTTCGTTATAAATTGCACCAGTCTTTAAGGTTACAAGACTGTCAAGTTCATCATCCTTGAAAACCTTATTGCCCACATAAGACATGCCGCCGTAAGTATACTGAGCACCTTCCTGAATATCAAAAGTAATGGTCAGTTCTTCCCTGTTCTTTTTTTCGTTATATTCAGTATCTGTAGATACATTGAGGATTTTTGAATCTGCATAACCACGGTTCTGATAATAGGTTAAAATTGCCTTTGAATCAGCAGAAATTGAAGTATCCTGATAAGCACCTTTGTTAAAAAGGCTTACTTCCTTCATTTTAATTTTGCCTTTAAGGGTTTTAGAAGAAACAACTTTGTTGCCGACAAAATTTATCTTTTTAACTACGGATTTTTTTCCTTCACGGATTTTAAAACTGATGTAGGCTCCGTCTTCCTTCATTTCGCAGGAAGCATTGACGGTAGCTTTTGTATAACCTTTTTCTATATAGAAGTTTCTAAGTGCCCTTTCGTCCATTGAAAGCTTACTTTCTATATAAATATCATCCTTTTTTAATGAAATCTTTGATTTCAAATCTGAAGTATGAAGTCCGGAATTTCCACTGAATTTTATTTTTGCAACTACAGGCTTTTCCTGAACAACAACAATTAAAGTTACGGTCTTTCCGTTATCTGAATTTTTTGTAGCCTTAATTTCAACATCATCAAAATATTCAATGGAAAAGAGTTTATCGTAAAGTTCGCTGATAAGGTCATCTGTAAAAGGCTTGCTTATAAAACTGCTTGTAACGCCGTCCAGGTCGCCATGTTTTACGGTAACAAGATTCTGAAAGTGAATTAACTTAATAGGCTTATCGTAATACCAGTTGTCTGGAAGTGAATCCTGTGCAAAAGCCGAAACAAATACAGAAAAAAGCACTGCAAGAACTGCAAAAAGAAACTTTCTGTTTTTAAATGACATAATTATATCCTCAAATTTTTGAACTTATCAGAATGCCCACCGCCACGAAAACGTAACTGATGTTGCTTTTGCCCACGACGCCTGCATGTCACTCAGATCCGGAGCAAAATTCCAGCGTATATTTGCAAATGGAGCATTAAACTCTAGACCTATTTCAGGCTGGAAAACGAGACCGTCTCCCATTGCTTCACTGCTGCCTGCTGTTTTTTTATCATAGGTCCAGTGAAGAAGAGCGTCGGCATAAACATCGCTTCCGAAATACTTACCTATATAAACAGTTGAATTATCAAACAGGTTACCGATTACTGAATTATTTTCAGGACGATTTCCAAATTCTAGTCCCTGCATAACAGTGTTCTGTAAGGCCGTAGTTCTGATTGAAAATATATCAAAATTACATAAATCACGCAATGCATTCTCTATTTTGCGCAAAACCGTAACCTGCATGCCGTAATCCATTCCTGAAATGACAAGTTTTCCGGCAGAATCTGCATCACCTGAAATAATCTGACCCAAAATAGCCATAACTTCAGTTTCTGACTTGGCAGGCACAGAAGAAAGAACAGCGTTAAAGTTTGAAAGGTTCTGAGAAATAGCAGACAAAATAATAGTAACATTTTCCCCGTTAGTATCACGTTCACGGGTTTCTGCACGGACGGTAATATTCGGGTCAAAATGATCCTGAGTTTCGTTCAATATAAGCCTACCCTGTTTAAGATAGAAGTTTCTGTTAAGGTAAGAAATTTCTCCGCCTTTAAGGGTAATGTCGCTTTTTATACTCCATAATCCGGAAGTTGTATCAACGTTTACATAAATCGGTGTAGAAGGAGCAATCAAGCTTCTTAAAAACGGATTAACATCTATCTGAACCCTCTGGCTAATCATTAAGGCAAGGTCAATGTTAAAGTCTATTGAAGGCTTGAATCCGGTTTTACCCGTTGAACTTTTTTTCTTTTTTTTGTTTTTACTTTTAGGGTTTATATTCTGACTTATTGGTTCAATGATTTTTTCCTGTGTGCTGCCCATATTATAGGAAAGCTCAGAATTCTGAAGTTCAATAGAACCACTTAAAGTCAGGGATCGGTCTTCAAGAATTAAAGAAGCATCTACAGAAGTAAAGCCCTTAATGGCAAAGTGATCAACCTTTGCATCTACAGGGATTTTAAAATTTTCCAGAGTGCGCAGGTTTACTACAAAATTAGCAAGTGCCCACCGGTCCATGGAAATCAGGCCGCTTACGGCAACATATCCCGTGCGCACAAGGAACAGCGTTTCTGTAAGGGAAATTTCTTCCTGAGAAAAGAAAACCTTAATTTCCTCCGTTGTAAAATGATCCGGAATATACTGCGGAAGGTTAAAATCCGGAGAAAGCAAAGACATGGTTCCATTAAATTCCGGACCGCCAACAGGCCCAGAAATACTTAAATTTCCAGAAAGAATTCCAGAATAAAGGGTAAACATATCAGAATTAAAAATGTAGGCAATTTTAGAAAGGTCCCAGTAAACGTTGTTCATGTTTAAATCAAGGGTATTATTTCTGTAACTTCCATCCATGGCAAAATGCAGGGACTTGTCTTCCGTTACGGTAAATGAAACAAAGCCGTCATCAAGGATTTCCCCATAAGCACCTATATTTTCATCTGTTACAATATCTATCCGTCCTGGAGAACGAATCATGGAAATATGGAAAGGATTAAAGGATTCTATAAAATTACTTTCAAGGCTTACGCAGTCTGCATCAACAGAAAAGGCTTCCGGCACGCCTTTCTTTGCAGCTTCTGAAAGATTGGAAACTGCAAAATCAAAACCTGCATCAAAAGTCCTGTCAACGCCATTCATTTTAAAATGCAGGCCCGCATTGCCGTTAAAGTCGTTCATGTCTATGCTTGCATACACGTCTTCTATTGTAAAATAACGCCATGCAAGTTTAGCATCTGTTACTTCAAAAATACTGTCAATAAATGTGGCATTAAGTTTTGCCGTCAAATTATTTCCGCCGAATAAAACAGAAGCATCAGTTACATTAATTGAATAAAGTGGATTTTCTATTGTTCCGCTGGCATTTACGGTTAAAGAAACAGTGTTTCCGCTGCCCTGCCCTTTTATAAAACGGCTTACAGGAAAAGACAAAATATTGGAAGTTATATTTAAATAAAGGTCTTTCTTTATGTTTTTAAAAGAAAAACCGTTCTGAGCCATATTCCTTGCTTCACCGCTGAAATTTATTTTCTCTGTAGAAACCGGGCTTGCAAGATTTATATTAACCTGGGCATTATCAAAACCTGCATCAGATGAATTCCACATAATAAAGCCCGTTCCGTCAAGGGAAGAAATATTATCTGAATACAGAATATTTGACGCAATAAGACCTTTATCGTTAAGTTCACCGGCAAAAACAAGTTTAGGTTTAGACCTGAAATTATTGCTTAATTCGCTGACTTCAAATTTGTCTATAAAGGCATCCCATGTTCCGTCCTGTCCGAAACTGAAATTCGTATCTAAAGAAAAGGAACCTGCATACTTGCCATAAGAAAGCGGAAGATTATCAAACCTTAAAGAACCGTCTGTATTTTTACCATAATTTACAAGGGCTTCAAAACCATAATCACCAGTCATGGTTAAAAAATCTCCCCAAGCCCATACACCGCTGAAATTATACGGAAAGGAATTAAGGTTCATGTCTGTGAAAAAATTCATCTGATGAAGTTTTGTATCTATATCTAAGGAACCGGAAGCAAGAACTGAATTGCTTCCATACATTAAGTCTATGCGGCTGAAAGAAAAAGAAGTGTCCGTTCCGTCAAAAGAAACAAAAAGAATTTCCTTGTCTTTTTGTGTGTTAGCACAGATTACTACCGGCGAATTATACATGTAGTTGTCAAAGTCAGTTGCAAAGTAGCATTCAACCTGTGTAATGTAAGGCTCTGCTATTGGAAGAACAGGTGCAACATAGGCTTTTCCGCCTTCTTTGTCTGTAAAAAAAGCGGCAGTCTTTAAGCCCGTATCAAGAAAGAAATTGTTTAAGGTTGCAGAAGCCTGAAGATACATATTGTCTCCAAACTGTAAGGTTCCATTGGCAGTAACATGACCAGGAGTTCCATATTCATCAACGTGGGAATAGTCATCAGTATCAACAACTAAAACAATATTTTTACCAAGAGAAGAATAGGCTTTAAAATTTGAATATACGCACCACTTGCCAAAGCGGACTTCCGGCATAAAAAAGTCAAAACCTTCTGTTGCACGAGGGTAAAACTGTGCAGTTGCAGAAAGTTTATTTCCATTTGCAAACCTATAATAATCAAGCTGCATGGTTCCCTTTGGCTGAAGTTTTGGAATATTAAATTCCCCTCTAAATATTCCCTTAAAAATACTTCCGTCTGCAGAAAGTTCCTGAATCTGAACATCCGTATTGTTTCCCCTGCATTTTACACGAACATCCTGCCCGTTCTTATCAAGTTTTAATCCTTTGGGAACATTTGCATAGGTATCTGTAGACCAGAAAATTCTGGAAGTTTTAAAGTTCATTGTAAAACTGGAATCAGTTGTAAAAATCGTGCCTTTAAAAAATCTTATAACGCCCATATAAGACGCTGCCCTGAAAAGATTGAGCGGATTCAATCTATCCATTTTTACAGTTGCATCTAAAGTAGAACTATCCAGATTCAACAGGACACGCATATTTAAAGGGAAAAAGTTTCTTGTTGTCCTGACAATAAAACTGTGGTCTTTATAATTTAAAAGAAATTCCTGATACTTAACGGAAAAATCGGCCTTTTTATAATCACCAACCCTTAACCTGAAAGAACTGCCGGAAATGGAATTCATTAAGTTGCCGTCGATTCTGTAAGTTAGGCCTGCAGACCTGTATCCGAATGTGCTGATATTAGAATCCACATAGCCTGTAAGCTTTAAGAAAACAGAAGTTGCCTGAGTATCTTTTTTTAAAAGAAGTTCCCTTAATGCAATTGTATAGACATCTTTTCCGGAAGAATAAACAAAACGAACGTTTTTTATCTGCACATCAAAAGGAACGGAAAAAGCAAGGTTGCGGACTAAATCTTCAACATAAGAAATGGTAACAGCATTTTTTTCTTCCTGTTTATTTTCTGAAGACGTAAAATAGCCTGCTAGTTTTTCCTGGCTGCATTTAATAATCACGTTGCTTACAGAAAGTTTTGTAAAGGCATGTTTCATGTCTCCATGAAGGATATTCAAAAGGTTATACTTAATTGAAGTTTTTTTAATGGTTAAAATTTCTTCTTTTGTATTAGAATCCTTTAGGGATATTCCCTTTAAAACAATGCCGGAAAGAATTGACGGTGAAAGTGACTTATAGGAAACTGAAAGTCCTGATTTTTGTTCAAACCTGCCTAAAGCCTCTGCTTCTATGGAACGAACTGCCTGATCCACCCTTGTATACAAAGGATGAAGGACAACTATGGTCATGGCAATTATGGTGAGGAATATTGAAATACCGATTATAGTTTTTAAGGCACGGGACTTCATAGTAAATATAAATTCAATAAATTATATCAGAAATTTACCATTTATTTAATACTCTAAAATAAGCTCATTTACGCCATAAAAATACCGATAATTGAAATGTGAAAAAATCTTTTGTTAAGGCATTTAAAATTTTCTCTTTATGTTCACTTATTGCAGTTTTTGCAGTTGAAAAACCTTCTGCCTACGTCTGCAAATATAAGGAAGACTATTATAAGCTTTACCACATTCACCACCAGCAGTTAAGCGATGACGTAATTGAGAACATCTGGTGGCTGGAACAGGCAGTAAAAGCAGATTTCTGCAATCCCCTTTATGCCTATACAAAAATAGAAGACGAATCTCAATGGGAAAAATACCGCTGCCTTTTCCAGATGCATTTAAATTTAAAACTGATAGAACAGCATTTACGCCTTGGCAGAATTTACGATAAAAAAGTAGCTTACTTTTACGATGCACCATGGAAAGATGAATACCTGCGCAATCTTGAAAAAGCAAAAACCTGCTATGAAGCATGCTACACTTACTGGCAGGAAGCTTCCATCTGGGCAGAAAAAGCCGGCGTAGGAAAATTTAACTTTCTTTATTTAACAGGACTTCAGAACTGGGAAGATGAAAGGGAACGCATTAACAGCGGAAAACTTAACTACAAAAAAACTTTAGACAGGGAACTTGCAAGACTGAACAAGGTAATAGAACAGCTTAAATCCATGGACAAAAACGCAGGCTGGAACAGGATTGAACTGCCGGAATAAGAGCATCTCAGTGCTTTACTAAATCGTCCATAAGGTTTTCTTCCTGCTTCTGCATTTCTTTTTTCCATGCAGCAAGGTGTTTTTCCCGCAGTTTTTCCAGGGATTTTGTTTTTTTCATGCACTCTAAAACAACAGCCCTTTTTTCATCGGCAACCATCTGTGCCTGCACCATCTGTTTAAGAAAATCCTCTTTTTGGATATCAAGTCCCTTAAAGAATTTGTCCATCTGGCTTAAAACAAAAAAATCAGTCTGCCCTTCATTGGACTTTGCCGTGCTTACTTTTTTTTGTGCAATGGAATCAAGTTCACGCTGAATTCTTGCAACTTCTGCATTGGCTTTGCCAAGTTCTGCTTCTGCCTGATCCTGTTCAAATTTTCTGAGATCAAGAATCTTCTGCATCTTAAACTGAAACTTTTTCATAAGTCAGCATTCAAAATCAGGCTGGAGATTCAGCATATTCTTCTTCCGGAATTTCAATACCGCTGACTTCTGAAAGTTTTTTTAGAATATCTTCTATAGATAAACGGGCATTCTGTTCCTGACAAAGAAAGTCTTCCACTGCCTGATGATGATCAATTGCTTCATCAACATCAAGATTATTGCCTTTCTGATAAACGCCGGCAGTAATGTAATCTTCCTGTTCTGCATAAGTAGCAATCCAGCGGCGCACACGCTGAACGGCTTTTCTTGTATTTTCACCGCTTACACGATTTGAAAGACGACTTATGCTTGTAAGCATATCAATGGCAGGATAATGCTGTTTTGCGGCTAAATCACGGCTTAAAACAATGTGGCCGTCAAGGGTTCCGCGCACCTTGTCTGCAATAGGTTCATCCATATCGCCGCCGTCTACAAGAACTGTATAAAAGGCAGTAATTGATCCTTTATCATTGGTTCCTGTCCTTTCAAGAAGCTTCGGCAGCATATCAAAAACGCTAGGCGGATAACCGCGCTGTGCAGGTGGTTCGCCATTGGCAAGACCAATTTCTCTCTGGGCATGGGCAAAACGGGTAACGCTGTCAAAAAGCATCATTACGTCTTTTCCCTTATCACGGAAATATTCTGCAATGGCAGTAGCAACATAGGCAGCCCTTAACCTGCATATAGAAGGAGTATCAGAAGTTGCAACCACAACAACGGAACGTTTAAGTCCTTCTTCTCCTAAATCACGCTCAATAAAATCAAGGACTTCACGTCCACGTTCACCAATAAGTGCAATAACGTTTACGTCTGCATTTGTATTTCTTGCAATGGTAGAAAGCAATGTGGATTTACCTACACCAGAGCCCGCAAAAATTCCTAAGCGCTGCCCTTTGCCTGCAGTAAGCAGACCGTCTATGGCACGCACACCAGTTACAATACGGCGGTCAATAGGCTTTCTTTTCATCGGGTTAGGAGGAGCTGCCGTAGCAGGATAATATTCAGAAGATGCTATGTCTCCCTTGCCGTCTAAGGCTTTACCCGTTGCGTCAATAACCCTGCCAAGCAGATGGTTTCCTACGGCAACTTCAAGAACATGCCCTGACGCAACAACTTCTGCACCGCATTCAATTCCCTTTGTATCACCATATGGAGTAAGGCGGACTGTTGTGCCTTCAAAGCCAACAACTTCAGCAAGAATAGAAGTATTCTGGCTTGGAACATGAATTGTGCAGATTTCACCAATAACAGAACGGGGACCATTAGATTCAATTAAAAGACCGCTTACGCCTATAACAGTTCCCGTATACTTTATAGGCTCAACGCGGTTTACAGTATTTATGTATTTGTCAAAAAAGTTTTCCATAATTTCCCACCCAAATTATGAACAGCGTAAAAAGCAATTTTAGAAAATAAAGTGTTTAAATGTCCGGATTGATTACTTCAGATTTTCCTACAGTTTTAATCGGACTGATATTAAGAATCTGAGTTTCAAGTTCAGAAAGCTGGCTTGAAATGCGTGCATCAATGGCACCAAAATCAGTTTCTACAATACAGCCGCCCTTATCAACGGAACTGTCTTCAACAACAAAAATATTCTTAATATTTTCAACCTGATGAATAAATTCACTTATGTGTTCAGTCGTAAGCTTTACATCAGACATATTAACACGCAGGGTAACGTCGCCACTGCCCTTAACTTTTTTAAGAGCCTGAACAACATTTGCCATGATTACGCTTTTCTGGTTTTCAGACATAATCTTTACAACTTTATGTGCCATAAGAATTACAAGGTTTACAATCTGCTGTTCAGTGCCGTCAAGGATTTCCTGCCTTTTAGCCTGAACTGCTTCTATCATTTTATGAATGCGGTCAACAAGGCGTTCGGCTTCCTGATTGCCTTCTTTATAGCCTTCTTCATGGCCTGCCCTAAAGCCGTCAGTTTCTGCCTTGGAATAAATATCTTTTTCTTCTGTATGAGCCTTGGCAATTATAGACTGGGCTTCAGCCTTAGCGTCATTGATTATCTTTTCAGCTTCTGCCTGTGCCTGGGCCTTTATAACGGCAGCCTGGTCCGACTGATGCTTAACCTGATTAAAGGCAGCGTTTTCTGCATTCTTTACGATTTCATCAGCATCTGCCTGGGCCTTTTCAAGCATCTTCTGCTTTTCATGTTCCCATGATTCTTTAAAGGCTTCTGCTTCACGCCTGAGGTCATCCGCCGTAGGACCTGTATATTCAGGAACAACTTCTACAGTTTCTTCCTTTGGAGGTTCGAAATTCTTTGTAAACTGGAGAACAACTTTATCTTTCTTTGTAGTTACTTCGTTTGACCTGAATACACTTTGTGCCATTTTTTACTTTCCTTGTTATTAGAAAACTCTGTTAATTATACAACCATTTCGTCATCAGAAGAACGTGCAATAACAATTTCTCCACCATCTTCAAGACGACGGATAACAGAAACAATCTTCTGCTGGCTTTCTTCAACATCCTTAAGACGAACAGGACCCATGTATTCCATATCTTCCTTAAGCATGCTTGCAGCACGCTTAGACATATTCTGGAAAATCTTATCCTGAACTTCCGTATCAACAGACTTAAGTGCCTTTGCAAGTTCCTGAGTATCAACTTCACGCAGAACTTTCTGGATGGCACGGTCATCAAGCATAACAATATCTTCGAAAACGAACATGCGCTTCTTGATTTCTTCTGCAAGTTCCGGATCGTCTTCTTCAAGAGTTTCAATAATTGCCTTTTCAGATGAACGATCAACAAGGTTAAGGATTTCAACAATGGAATCAACACCACCGGCTGCCGTATAGTCTTCTGAAGACAAAGTAGAAAGTTTCTTTTCAAGAACGCGTTCAACTTCACGCAAAACTTCAGGAGAAGTTCGGTCCATGGTTGCAAGGCGTTTAGAAACTTCCGGCTGAATTTCAGGCGGCAGGTTCTGCAGAATCTGTGCTGCTTTCTGCGGTTCAAGGTAAGCAAGAACCAGGGAAATTGTCTGAGGATATTCCTGCTGAACAAAGTTAAGTAGGTGTGCAGGGTCTGTTCTGCGGATAAAATCAAAAGGACGAACCTGCAGACTTGAAGTAAGGCGGTTGATGATGTCTATGGCTTTCTGAGAACCCAAAGACTTTTCAAGAAGTTCGCGGGCAAAATCAATACCACCGGTAGTAATAAAGTTCTGTGCCTGCATAAGTTCCTGGAATTCTTCAAGAACCTGATCCTTAAAGTCTGCATCAATTGTATCAAGACGTGCAATTTCAAAAGTCAAGGTTTCAACTTCATCTTCACGAAGGTGCTTCATTACGTCGGAAGCAACATCACTGCCAATTGCTACGAGAAATATAGCGGCTTTCTGGCGGCCCGTAAGATTTTTATAGTCTTTGGCACCGCCTTTCTTTTTGCCTTTCTTTCCATCGGCCATTTCTTCTGCCATAACTTATTCCTCCTTTAGCCACATTGAAAGAACATTTGCCAGGTCCTGTGCATTAAGACCATTTCCTGAAAGAAGAGAAGCACCGCTGATTTTAGCAGAAGCAGCATATTTAGATGCCATTTCTTCTGCATTGTGCTGTGCTCTGGCAATTGCATCCGGAGGCAAAAGATTTCTTGAAATTCCATAGGCACATGTTTCTTCAAGAACTGAATTCTCCAGATTTACATTATACTGTCCGCCTAAAGAAGCGAACCCTTTATTTATTTTCTTTAATTCAGAATCAGAAAAATACCTGCATAAAGTTTCAGTTGTAAACCCAAGTTCACCAAGCAAAATTGCAGCTTTTTCTTTTCCCGAAAGCCGGACCTGCCTTATAAAGCCATTCTGCATAAATGCCATTTGCTATTCCTCCATAAGCCAGGTGCGGATAAGCATTGCAACGTCTTCCGGATGTTCCTTTGCCATGGCAATGGCATTTTCCTGAAGTTCTGCACGCTTGCGTTCTTCAACAGACATGGTAACTTCCATACCCTGCTGCTGAGCTTCCATAAGGGCCCTCTGCCTTGCTTCTTCCTGTTCGCGGATTCTTGCTTCTTCTGCAAGGCGGCGGCGTTTTTCAATTTCGCGGCTGATAATGCGGAATGCAATGAATGCAATAAGGATAACGGCAACACCAACAAGGCTGAACATAATAGTCTTATTACGCTGAAGCTTGGCAATAAAGGCTAGGTCTTCTGCATTGTGTTCGTCGGAGCGGTCAAAAGGAATGTTCGTAACAACAACATTGTCACCGCGGGATTTTGTATAGCCTACGGCACCCTGAACAAGTGCTGCGGCATTCTTAAGTTCTTCTTCCGTAAGTGGAGTATACTTGCGCTTAAGGTGTCCGTGTTCAAGAATAGGAAGATTGTTTTCTCCGTATTCAAGTTCCCAGCGGCCATCAATGTTTACGGAAACAGTAACACGGTCAAAGTCCGGAGATGTTTCTTCGTTAATATTTCTTTCGCCAAAAGCGTAATTTTTCTTTGCAGCATTTTCTTCTGATTTACCCACTACGTTAGACATGTCAGAATAAACAGGAGGATTATTGCCTTCTACACCTGCAGGGCCTTCCGGATTATAGCCTGTGCCTGTAAAGGTCTTGTTTACTGTTTCTTCAGAAACAACAAGCTTATCTACAATTTCAGAATCATCGTATGGAGTATTAGGGTTATCTTCCTTTAAAACAGTCGGAAGAATATTCCTTTCAGATTTTGTTCTTTTAGACATGTTCATGTCAATTTTTAAGTTGGCAATCTGAACACGCTTTGGACTAAAGGTCTTTTGAAGAGCCAGTAAAACACGGCTTGAATATTCTGTTTCGTATTTAAGGACCATGCGCCTTTCTTTGTCTATATTAGACAGGCGGTCGCTTTCTGCCATGCCTTCAAAATCGTTTATTTCCTGACCTGTAGCACCATCTACAATGGAAATGTCTTCTCCTTTAAGGCCTTCTACGGCACGCATAATAAGGTTCTGGATACCCCTTATCTGCTTTTTGTCTTCAAGAATATCTGAACCGCCGCGGGAATAAAGGATAACGCTTGCCGTTGTAGGATTCTGGTTAGAAGAAAAAAGTGATTCTTCAGGAAGGGTAAGGACAACTTCTGCCCTCATAATGCCGTCAAGGGATTCAAGATGAGACTTTACAAGAGATTCCATGGAACGCTTCCAGTTGACCTGATCATCAAACTGCGTGCGTGACCATCTTGTAACGTCAAAAAGAGCAAAAGAATCCATGCGCGAAGGTGCCAGGCCTTCTGCAATAAGCTGGCTTCTGTATTTTTTTGCAATGGCTTCGTTTTCTACGTAGATAAAGTTATCTGATGAAACATAGGCATGAGTCCTGCTGTCTTCATCAAGACGTGTAAGAATTGCAGTCCTTTCCTGCTCGTCATTAACCGGAGCACTGAAAAGCTTAACTGCCGTCGGGCGTGAAGACATCCTTGCCATAAGAACAATGGCAACAATTACAGCCAGAAGAATTCCGCCTGCAATTGCCTTTTGAAGGCCTGTCCATTTACCCCATTTTGATTTAATGGTTTCTGTAGTTTTTTTGAACCATTCGTTCATATTCCCCTCCCATGAACGAATATTTTATTTATTGAAGTTTGTATGCTTTTCCCACCCGCATAGAAATTCCAATTATGAATGAAAATTTTACCATACAAATTCAAAATTGACTAGTATTTTATGTCATTCTCTAAAATATTTTAGAGCCTGCCTTAATTAACTTAAACTACCTGTTCTGCGAAAGGTCTGTCCATCCTTTTACAACACGTTCAATTACAGTCTGGGCAAGGTTAAGAGACATCTGAGCCTTAGCCATGGCTGTAGTTACATCGTGAATATCAACGCTGTCCGGATCCGTAATAACCTTTTCCTGCAGGGAAGAAACATTAAGCTGCTGTTCGTTCATTTTATTAACGGCATCAAGAAGATAGCTTTTAAAAGTGCCTGTTTTTTCAATGCCGGCATTTTCAGAATTTATGCCGTTAAAGTTAATCTTTGTATTTACGGCACCAGTTCCCATGTGTGCGGCATGTGTCTTGTTTAATTCAAGTGTTCCAATTGTTAAATTCATAATTCCCCTCGTCTTGAATTTTACACTATTTCAGTAAAAAAAGGCTAGCATTTTTCAGCCTTTATAAACTGAAATTTCATTTTATCTTGAACCGATATCAAGAGCAGAAGCAAACATTTCCTTGCTGCCCTGAATTACGCTGGAGTTTGCTTCGTAAGCACGGTTGGCAGAAATCATGTCTACCATTTCGTTTACAATGTTTACGTTAGGATATTCAACATAGCCCTTGTTTGGACCAGACTGGATAGCATCAGGATGTGTCGGATCATAAACAAGGCGGCCCTGTTCCGTATCCTTTGTAATTTCACGGACACGCACCCCAAGCCCCGGCCCGTTGTCTTTTGCTTCATCTAAGAAAGGAGTGCGCCACTGGGGATTTTTAGAAGCAATGGGTTCAACAATTACAGACTGCCTTTTATAGGCACCGCCTTCCTGTGTGCGTGTAGAAGTTGCATTGGCAATATTATTGGCAATAACGTCTGTCCTGAGGCGCTGAACGCTCATGCCGGAAGAAGCTACGTTAATACTTGTAAACAATCCCATAATTTTCTCCTTAACTATTTAAGCCGTTAGATAGACTTCATTGCAGTATTAATCTGACCGAATTCAAAACTTGTAAGCTGGGTCAGAAGGCGGTACTGCATCTGAATCTGAACAATCTTCATTGCTTCTTCTTCTGCATCAACGTTGTTTCCGTTTGGCTTTGAAGTTGTAACAAAATCACTTACACGGCGCGGTTCAACATCACGCCAGTCTTTTGGACTCTTGCTTGCAATGTGGCGTGGATCCGTAGTAATCATGCGGAATTCATTGTGGCTGTTGTCACGGCTTTCAAAGGCACGCTTAAGTTCGCTTTCAAAATTAACGGACTGCTTTTTATAGTTTGGAACATCGCTGTTGGCAATATTGTTGGCAGTAACCTGATAGCGCAGGCTTGAAACGTCCATTGCACGCTGGAGTAAATCAATTGAATTAGAAAAACTGTTCATACCCATATATTGATTTTCGGAATCTGAAAAAAAAAGTTTAGATAAAAAAAACACGTCATTCTGAAACCATCTTCTAATTTTTTTGTTTTTAGTTATAATGTTGAAAATGAAGAAAATGATTATTGCAGCGGCGGCTTTTTTTGTTTCAGTGCTTCCGCTTTTTGCAGGCAAAAGGCTTACAGATATTGAACAGTCCGTTATAGATGATTTCTGGAACGTCCGCATGGAACTTACCTGTTTGGAAGAAAAACAGGATGCCGTTAAAGTTCTTGATTCCTATAAAGAAACCCATAAAGAACAGGTAGAACAGCTTGGGGAAGAAGCATCCCTGCTTTTAGACGCCATTATTTTAATGGAAAGATACAACTATCTTTATTCATTTCCTGGTGAAAACAAAGAATCGCGTAAGGAATTTTCTAAAATCCGCTCTAAAATGAAGGATTATATGGAAGATAAAGAAGAAGATGAACTTACGCCATATATGTATCTTTTTTATGCGGACATAACTTCCTATTATATGGCCTATTCCATCAAGGACATTATCTTTAACGGCCTTTCTGTTAAAAAAAACTATGAAAAAGCAATCAAAACAGATGGTGAATTTTCACCGGCCATGGTAAACCTTGCACAGTGGTATTATTATTCTCCTGGAATTTTTGGCGGCTCTAAGGAACTTACTGTTGAATGGCAGCTCAAGGCAATTGAATTTGCAAGAAACAATGCAGAAAAGTTCTATGCAAAAAGTGCCTACTCCCAGGTTCTTTTTGAAGCCGGTAAAATAGAAGAAAGCCAGAAGGAACTTAATGACTGTTCAGAACTTTGCCCTGAAAGCAGGTTCATACAGCTTTTAAAGGAACAGAATGCCATGGGCAATTCCCTTAACGACTACAACAAGCAGCATTCTAAACTGCTGAAAAAAGCAGATGACTATAAGAAGAAGAATGACATTGATTAAAAATTGACCTCCTGTCAATTTTTAATCACGACTTTTGCATTCGCAAAAGTCTCAGGGCTCTTTTGCTTAACTTTCTACCACGCCGTCCTTGGCTTTATGAATTTTTTTCATATACCCTGATTAACCTTTTATACAAGACCAGAGTTCGCAAAACCCTATGGCAGAATCCCCAGCGCAGATAAAAATACTCCAGTGGAATTCTATACCGGAATTTCTCTCTTTTAATCATATTTTTAAAATCCAGAGTGTGCTTAATAATATGACAAATGGCAGCCTTTTTTTCTGCTAGGCATAAACGGAATTCTCTGTAATCAGTCAAAAAAGTTGCGTTTTTCAAGGCGGCATATTTATTTTCTGAATCTAAAATCCATTTTCTTAAAATATTATCAGAAGTTTCATCATAAGAAGCAGAAATGCCATTTTCAAAAACCTTTTCATAAGGATTCCATACAATTTCACGATAAAGACGCTCTATTGACTTCAAATAAGCGTCTATTAATTCACCCAAAGTAAGTTTTTCTTTTGCGCTTTCCATTGTATTCCTCCATATTGCGTTGTTTTTTTCTTGCATAATATAAAAGAATTCTAAAGGAAATATCAAAAAAACCGCAGGTTTTTTTATTATTTTGTTGAATTATGCTGTATTTGCTTTATATTATATATATTGAATTTAGTTTCGGGCTTTGGCAGATAATACCCAGGGAGCGGGAAACTGCCGCGGATGTTCATGCAGGGCAAAAACCTTGCATGGACTCACCCATTTTTATCAGACAAAGCATTAGTCAATACATTTGCATTGGTACATTAAAACGTTGACGTAAAAAAATACACATTCTATAATTTTAATATGAATAATTTTGCTACGCTGTCAAATGATGCCAAGTATACGGCATTTAAGTTTAACAATCAGACCATTCGCTTTGCAACTTCTTCAAAACTGGAGCGTTACACAAAAATCGTAAACTGGGACAACGGCTATCTGGTAGTCATGGCAAAATATAAAAATATTCCGGAACAGGAAGAATACATAGACATTACTCATATTTTAAATAATCTGTATTTCAACGCACAGGAATTTCTTTCAAACATAAAGGAGGTTCGCATTGAAAACGAAAGATGAAATTCAGCAGATTGCAGATAAAGCTGATATGATTGTAAATGGTTACGCTTTTACAAACAAGAATGGCTGGATTCATGTTTTAAACTTGAATTGTGCAGCAAAAGAAATTCATTCTGCCGTAATCTATAACGATAAAATTGCAGAAACAAACATGGACGACATAGAAATTTCTATTGTTATGGATTATTACAATAAAAACAAAAATCTGCTTGAACTTGATAAGGTGTCCTGATGCCAAAATATTTTCCATTTAAAATAGCAGGTTATTATCTTTATTACACATCAAGCTGCATAATCGAAGCAATGCATGTTCATGCAAGTGACAGTAAATTAACGGAAGAAGGCTCTGCAAAATTTTTTGTAAAAAACAATGGAGATACCACGGTTGAACGCAAAGGAATTTTAAATGACCGTGAAATCAAAAAAATTCAGGAATTTATAAAAAATAATTACAAAGAAATGTACCTGAAGTGGAGTGAAATTTCAGATACAGGATTTTATAATAAATAACGTTGATTACGGCGTAAATTATAGGCTAAAGTTTACCGTTCCTGGAATTGCTTATTTCCTGATTTATCTAAAGGAAACAGAAAAAGGAGTAAGCGCTATGTGCGATGCAGTAAAAGATTTAGTAGACGAATTTGTAGAGGATGAGAAAAAAGAAACAGCAAAAAAACTGTTAAAGATAAATATGCCTGTTGCTCAGATTGCAGATATAACAGGTTTACCGACAGAACAGGTCCGCCAGCTTTCCGAAATGAACTTGACAACGGCGTAATGGACTTATACCTGTATAGCCTGCGTAGGCAGGCTTAAACTAACTGCTATCTAATTCTCCCCACCGCCGCCAATCGTTACAATTCCGCTTACAGTTTCTACCATGCGCTTGATCATGTGGCCTGCCGGGCAATGGGTTCTTAAGACAAACCTGTATTTTGTTCCCGCTGCAAGGGATGCAGGCAGCGTAAACATAAGGCGGCCGCTGGTATTATAGGCAAAGGCGGAATCTACTTTTATCCACTTGCCTTCATCTTCCGTAATGTTTCCTGCATCAGAAAGGGGAACAAGCCAAACGCCGGAACCTTCACCGGCAATCTTCAGCCTTGACCCCTTAATAAGAACCGCACCGCCGGCCGTCAATGTAAAATCCGTGCTGCCTGTCTTAATGTCTGTAATGGAAGAAATATTCCCTACATAGTCTGCACAAACGGTTTCTGCAACCTGAACATTCTGCACGGCAAGCTTTGTCTGCTCCGACGGCGTAAACTTTACCGTAAGGGGAATTTTACCTGTCCTGGAATCCGTAGTGCCGCAGGCTGCAATCCTGAAAGTGCCAAGGCCAAAAAAGTTTACGGCGTATCCTTTGGAAAGCAAATCCAGGGTCTGGCTTACAAGGGCATCAGAAACCGTGTAAATCGTTCCCCTGTTTACTTCCGGCAGCGCATTCTGCACCTGCCTGTAAAGGTTGTCCGGGCTGGCCGTCTTTCTTGAAACAATGCCGTCTGAAAAATTATTACGTAAAAGGCGATTCTGTGCCGAATCATAAACAAAGTGATGAAGAACCATTTTTTCCTTTGGTTTATCGCAAAGCTTTTCACCTAATGAAAAATCATCAACAGGAATAAAAAGTTTATCTGATAAATCAAAAGTTTCATGATAAAAAGGCGGCGGTTCGTCTTTGCCACTAAAATAAGGTGAATAGTCAATTACATCGTTTAATGTTTCCATACTTTCCTTACCATCCTGTCATCAACTGGTTCCGGCATAAGCAAATGTTCCTGCTTATTATAATCGCAGATGTAATCGGCAATACTTCTTCCGTCATTTTTGAGTTTGTAGTTAAAAGCAAGTGTCGGTAAATCGGGATATTCTTCTCTTTGCTCATCATTCCAGCAATCTTCATATTTTTCTTTTTCATCTGATAAATCTCTGTCATAAATGACCCAAATTACCTTTTGATTTTCATCTGCATCAATAGTAATAAAGTATTCATGCCCGTTGTGATAAAAACCATAATGCGGTGACACAAAAAATTCTGAATAAAACTCCTGCATGCAGCTTTCAGGTTCCCACTTTTGACTAATTATGCCAGAGATGATTTTATCAAGACGTTCTTTTTCTTTAGGGGTAATATCACTTTCCATTTGCCAGCTCCCTTACATTATGCTTTTCGTTGTTCAGCATCAATTCTTGAATCTGATTCTGTCATTTCGGCAAGCAACAGTATTATTGTTCGATGCCATTAGTTTTATTCTGAATTAACAGTAATAAGATATTTGACCAAAAGTTTCTTTTCATTTAGATTCTATTTGAAATAAACCCAGTAAGAACCGATTTTAAAAACCTCAAGTATTATCAAAGCCCCCGTTCTGAGCAAATTCTATAATCAAATAAGCTTCTGAAGTTACAACATCTTTAAGATGCTCAAGTTCCTTGTCAGAATATCCATAAATATCAGTCCATTCATTTTCCGGAAGCCAGCATGTTGCATGCTTAAAACAAAGCTTTTCATCAGGAGTTTCCATGTAAACTTTAACTTTTCCATCTTTATTCATTTCTGAATGAACAATTTCTGTTTCATCATTTAATGTCATAAACGGGTAAATCATAAAACCTCCTTAGCAATACCTACGGTACATAATATAGCATTAATTTAGATAATTTGACATAAAAATTTAAGTTAAGCTTAACCTTGTCTCGATGTCACTTGCTAAAAAAAGGCAGGAAGCAACCATTGCAAAGCAATTAATTGCCTCCTGCCACGGCATGTTATCCTAAAGTTAACACGTCATCACGGACCAGGTATGTCCACCTTCCTGCCTAGTCGCTGGAGCCGCCGCCGGCACCGATTGTTACGGTTTCGCTGACAGTTTCAACAAGGCGCTTTGTGATATGCCAGTTTAAGCAGTGGCTTCTAAGGACAAACCTGTACCTGGTTCCGCCTGTAAGGGAATCCGGCAGGGTAAACATCAGTTTGCCAGGAGTATTGTAAACAAAGGCAGAGTCAATCTTTATCCACTGGCTTTCGTCTTCAGTAAGCTTTCCTGCATCGGTAAGGGTTGCAAGCCATACACCGGAATCTTCACCACCGATTTTAATCCTTGCACCCTGTATCAGGACTGATCCGCCTGCAGTCAGGGTTAAATCCGTATTACCAGTCTTAACGTCTGTAATAGAAGAAATAATTCCTGACTGTTCTTCGTAAACAGATTCCGTTACCTGAACATTCTGCACGGTAAGCTTTGTCTGTTCAGACGGCGTAAACTTTACCGTAAGGGGAATCTTGCCTGTCTTGGAATCTGTAGTTCCGCTAGAAGCAATCCTGAAAGTTCCAAGGCCAAAGAAGTTTACGGCATATCCTTTAGAAAGCAAGTCCAGAGTCTGGCTTACAAGGGCATCAGAAACAGTATAAATCGTGCCTCTGTTTACCTCTGGCAATGCAATCTGCACCTGCTTGTAAAGATTGTCCGGAGAAGCAGTCCTTCTTGAAACAACACCATAATAATTTTCGTTTTCTGCAAACTGATTCTTCTTGAGTTTTACAGAAACTTCGCCAACCAAATCATTCGATTCAAAAACATAAGAGTTTTGCACTTTAGCATACCTCATTAATTATAAAAAAATGTAATTTGAATCAGACAGGGGTTGAAAAGGTAAGCCTAAAAATGATACCGTACTGTAGGACTATTTTGGTAAGGCATTTTTAGTCTTATCCGTGGATCTGAGCTGTCTGATAATATGTTTATAACATAAACAGACTCAGATCCTTTTTTGTTTAACGCTCATAGGCATCACCTCCGTTTTTTTTTGTAATTCAGCATCCGCAAAACTTGCAGAAAAATTCAGTCCATTTTGGAATAATTTATTACTCCATTCTACTTTGGAAATTTCTGTCTGATAGGTTTTAACACTTATATGACGGTAACAACATTCAGCCGTTAAACCAGCCGAAATCTGCCCATAACACAAGATTGTCTCCGGTTCTAAAACATCCAGCATTTTATAAAACCCGTTTTCAAAAGATTCTGTATTCTCCTTATCGTTGTAGGCTCCTTGAACTCCAATTGCAATAACTCCCCATTTATCAATTCCTGAAAATGCAAATTCGTATGTCCTTTCATCTCCCCATCGAATGTTAGGTATTACCCTTATACCATTTTGCATTAAAAAATTTCCTGCTGCGCGACTATTATAAACTTGAAAAATCTGTCTAGATAACGACATATCCCGGTAAATACTGTAATCAGGCAGAATGACACTTTGAAAACGCTTGAATACCTTTAATTTCTTTGAAAGTTTTATTTCACTTTCAAGACAATTAATAAAGTTTTCATCAAACTGATAAAAGTGTACGGCCTTATTTTCAGGATGCTTTTCTTTTCCACAATTTGAAAAAAGAACTAAATCATCTGGAATTTTAGAAGTCCCATGAATTACTGGAATTTCATATTTACCGGATAATTCTGCACTCTTTATTTGCCAGAACCCAAAAACATCTTTGATTGTTTTCTTGCCCATCAGAATCTCCTAAAAAACATCCGCGTCATCAATATCTTTAAGGATATTAACAACGGATACACCATCAATTTGAGCATGTTCCTCAAAATCAGCAAAATCTGAAAACTTAAAATAAAAGTTTTCTGTATTATTCCATTCCCAGAAATTGATTTTCATTGAACCATCATCTTCAGCAATGTTTTCAATGCCATACCTTTTTGAATTGTAATTAAAATCAACATTGCTGTTACGCTCAATGTATTTCTGCAATTGTGTTTTAGTCATCTTTAGTACTCCTTTTTGGATTTTCCGGATCACTCCAGTCCCATGTATGTTCATGCGGAACTTTGGGATGTTTTACAGGATTTCCATGATCTGTATAATCGATATCTAATTCTGCACGACCTTTATCGTCATAATACCGTTCTTTTTCCAATTTTCCTTTTTCATCAAACTTCTTACACACAGATCTAGGTAATCCAGTTGTTGCAATAGTATGATTTGTTGTTTTAGTCACAGAATACTTTTTGCCGTCATGATGAACATAGCTACGCCCGGAAAAAAGTCCTTGTCCTATATACTTGCCTCCATTTCAAATGGCATCTCCTTGTTAAATGGCGGATTTATGCAAACTGCAAAAAACCACCAGAAGAAGCGTCAATAGAATTTCATTGACGAAAGCACCAGTTTAGGATTATTATTCAATCACCACATTGAAAGTTTCTAAACGGATTCTTTCATCTGCTTAATTTCAGTGCTAATGAAACTAAGTAAATGGCTTATGCCAATTTTTAACCTTACTTTGATTGATAGTCTTAGTAAGGTTTTTATTTCATAAAAAGGTAAACTAAACCTCACTTTCTACTAAACAGCATTTTTAAAAACTTCTTCATCCTTGAATCTAAAATAAATTGCCATTTCATAAGGTTCAAGCTTTTTGTTTTTTCTTTTGTTATTTACCCATTTTTGGTAATATGAAAAAGCATTGTATGCAAATTCGTGAGAAACCTCAAAAGCTCTTGCAACATCTATGTAATCAAATGGCTTTATTAAATGAACAAGAATCGGAGGAGCAAGGAGGAATTTAGCAAAGAAATTCGCTTCTGCTTCTGCCAGATCACTTATTTCATAATGCTTTAGCACATAATGACCAATTTCATGCATTATAGTAAATCTTATTCTTCCAGGGTTTAATGAATCATCGTAATATATATAAGCTTGCTTTTTTCTTTGTTTTTTTCCCCAGAACAGAAATCCATCTTTTGAAATGGCCTTATATTTTTTTTGTAATTTTCTTAACTCATAGGGTGTCAGCTTTGAATATGGAACAAGAATAATATTATTTATACGAGCCAATTCAAAAACATCTACGGGAATTGTCTTTGAATAAGAAACAAGAATATCTGTCGCAATTTCTTTTATTTTTTCATATCGCCATGATGGTAGTTTCATTCTCCCTCCAGTCTTTCATTAATTGATGTTAATAGTTCAATTAAGTCCTTTCTCTGTTCTTCTGTTATATTTTCTGCACTTCTGGCAACAAACCCCTTTATTTCAGCAAAATCTGAATACGGGTCTTTTCCTGTAAGCAGGTATTGGCTTGTTGTTTGAAGGCAAGTAGCTATATTTGCCAGAATTTCAGCCTTAGGAATTCTTTCGGAATTCATGTATCTGGAAAAGGCAGCTTCAGTTACACCGATTAATTCAGCAACCTGCTTCTGTGTATATCCAGATTTTTTTATGAGTTCCTGCAATCTCATAGCAAAAGTTTTTTTCATGGGTCAACGCTCCTAAATAAACTTACCATTAGTATAATTATTACCATTCGGTAAGTCAAGAAGGAAAAAATAAATTTTTGTTTTATTCATCAATCTATAAGTAATAACATATCATATCTACGTTATTACTTATAAAAATTCTTCCCTATTTTTCTTTCAGCAGATTTTCAATATCCTGCCTAAAATCCGCATCTCTGTCGGGGTGGCAATAGAAGTGTAATCCCCAGATTTTATATTTCGGGTCATCTGCATATTGAACAACAGGAATACTTTTATCTTTTAATTCAAGAAGGAAGTTTTCTTTCCATTCATCAAAAAGCAAAAGCTGCTGTCCTTTAGGCTCAACAAAAATCTGTGAATATTCATATTCATCAGTTTCTTTATTTTTAAGGAATAACAAATAATCAGGCTCAAATTTTCTACCGTCATTGTATGAATAAATTGAACAGCAAAGCTCATTACGGACAAGGCGGACTTTAGAATATTTTTCTTTTAATTTTTCTACATAACCTGCAAAGAATTTTACAAAGGCTTTTTCTTCCGTTGTGCCAAAATTGTCCTTATAAACATACCAGTCAACATTTGATAAATCATATTTATAAGGTTCAGCACAAGAGCCTTGGGAAACACCTTCTCCATCTGAACTTGTTGCTGAATAATAACGCTCAGTTCCTTTTTTTTTGAATATTGAATTAAATTTCACCGGATGGAATTCTTTTGACCCCCTGCTAACCTGCTTTTGTTTTGAAAGCTGACTTGCAATTTCTGCCAATGTTTTTCTAATAACATATAGCCATTCTTTTGCAGACAATTCTTTTTTATAGCAGGTAGCATTTATGGCAACATTCCCCAAAAAGCCTTTTCCTGTAATAAATTCCTTCATGGAATCAAACTTTGGCATTTTCTTTTCTTTAACTTCTTCATAGAAAATATTTTGCAAGGAATCAAAACTCAAAATAGGGAAAAGATACATCTGGGAATAAATAAAATTATAACCGACATCATTTGCAATTTCTGCAAATGTCTTTCTTATTGTATTCTGCACAAGAGATGAATTTTTGTTTTCTTCTATATTTTTATCAACAAGCAGTTTTGTTTCTATAACACTGCCACTTGCAAGATTATATGAATATTCATGTTTTATTTCTGAAATCTCACTGATTGATTTAAAAGATTTATCTTCTATTTTGTTTAAGAAAACATAACCGGATTTATATAAATCTTCTTCCATAAAAGATTCTTTTAGCTCGTTGTGAATAGCGATTTTATTTTCACCGTCATTAAAATCGTTTATGCCAATTTCCTTTAATGCAGTGTTTAATTCATTTATATAGCGGGAATCATTATGACAGTGATAATGCAGGACTTCGCACGCCCATAAAGGATTTGAAACATCTCCATCATATTTGCGCCTGTATTTATCATCAATATTACTTTTATCACCGCCAGCATTTTTATCATCATTTTCATTTAAACTGAACGGGCAATAACGAGCACCACGACCAATTAACTGGGCTTCTGCAATTGTAGACTTTCCTGGCCCATTTTTATTTGCATCACGGGTTTCGTAAAGACGCACAATGTCAAAAAGATTTAAGCAATCCCATCCTTCATCTAACTTTCTAACTTCAAAAATTACACGATAAGGATTATTTTCATCTTCAAGAGAATTTAACAAAAGCTGATTTTTTTCTACTTCCTTATCTTCATTGGCATTTAACCATACTTCAGTTCTAAAGTCGCTCCTTAATTCATTTGCAAGAGCTTCATCTGTAATTTTGTTTTCATCAAAATAAGAAAAAATCTGCTTAAAATATTCACTTCCACCGTTTAATGCTATTTGCCGAACTTCTTGAATATCAGTGGCACTAAGCAATGCCATTTTCTGCTTTAAGAATTCCATAAAAGATAAACTTTCTTTTATGACCTTTGACTTAAACAAAACAACTGGCTTTTTAGCCAAATCATTTTTTTCAAATATCTTTAATTTATATTGGCTGCTAATAAATGCCTGTAAGGCACGCAAAAATCTTCCTTCATCATCTTCAGAAAAATCGCTGCGGACAGCCACAATGTCTTTTGAATACCCGTCCCGGCGGAATTCCTTTAACGGATAATTAAAGACAATTTTATCATCGTATTTTTGTTTAATTTCCGAATTGTTTACATCGCAGGTAGCAGTAAATTCCAAAAGGATATTTTCTTTATTTGCAGTTTTTAAACGGTTTACGGTGCTTTCCCAGGAATGTTCCTTGTCTGCTTCTTCTTTTGATTTTGTATCTTTATTTAAGTGATGGGCTTCGTCTGCAATTAAAACAGTCTTATCTTTAAAGAAGTCTTCAAAATTTGGCTTGTTTTCCTTTATTGTAAATAAATCCGACTGCAATCCTTGAATTGTGTCAAACAGAATGTTTATATCGTTTGGATTACATTCTTCAAAAGTATTTACCTGCCGAATTTTTATATTCTGTTCGTTAATTTTAATTTGTGGCGCAAACAGATATTTTGAACTTGCCTGATTTACAAAATTGTCTATGGTCTTTTTTACAATCTGCGTTGAATTTACAAAGAACAGAAAATTGCGGTAACCCTTTGAATAAAGATACAGCATAAGTCCTGCCATTATTAAGGTTTTTCCAGAACCTGTTGCCATATGGAAAAGGTTATGAATCATTTTATCTTTATGCAGGTTTTCATTTTCAAAATAAGTAACGAAGTTTCTAAATGCTTCTATTTGATATGGACGAAGTTCAAATTGTGGATTTAAGTTTTCTTTTATAAATGTAGGAAACTCTTTATATCCACCAAAGTTTTTGGCATTGTCAATCTGTTCGTACAGTGTCATAGTTTCCTCTTATTTAGATAATTTTGAATAAAAGCTTTTTGTAAAACTTTTATCAGCATCATTAACATTAAAACTCTTGTCTTCCATGTCAGAGGCATTTATGTAAAGCATATTTTTATCAAGGATTTCCATTGCAAATTGCTTTTTTTCTTCTAGGGATAAATCTTTATATTCTTGAATTTGCGTATTAATTTGGGACGGAATTACATGTGTTGAAATATAATCACTGTTTTTAATTTCTTCTGTTAAAGCCGTAATTTCTTCTTCCGTTTTGCAGGATTGAATTTTATCTGCGTATTTTTGATTAAGTTCTGCAAGTTCACAAAAAACAAATGAACCTCCGCCATTCCAGTCTACAGCTTTAGAAATGCCGCCCTGTTCCCCTGCTATCACTTTTTTTAATCGCTCTACGGTAATTGTTTTTATGTAATCCATCTGTTCAATGCCGATGTAATGACGCCCCATTTTATGAGCAACAGCGGCAGTTGTTCCGGAACCAAGGAAGAAGTCAAGAACAAGGTCGCCGGGTTGGGTTACAGAAGATAAAATTCTTTCTATGTAAAGCTTCTGGCTTTTGACCACTTCCACTAAATTCTTCAATTCGTTCAGTCTTATTTTTTGCATCTAATGCAATAATATCTTCCCAAACATCATCTATTACATAACCTGAGTTTTTATAAATAATTTCTCCTTCTTTTGGTTCACCGTATTGCTTTATATATTTATTTAAATATGCAGTAAATCTAGAATCGGTTGTTGGATGTTTTCCATATACAATACAACCATCTTCTGTTAAAAAGTTTTTCCATCGTTTAAAGTCTGGAGTATCCTCAAAATTGCCAACATTTCCTTGATTAAAGTATTCAAGATTTTTTTTGTTATACCAAAATATATTATCATGTTTTCTTGGAAAAAATTTTTTTACTTGTCCAATATAAGTTCTATATCTCCATATTATTTCATTTATCAAATTTTCCCTGCCGAAAATTTCATCACATAGAACTTTTAAATACGCTGCCTCATTATAATCAACATTTATAAAAATATTTCCGTCATCTGACAACAAATCTTTAGCTAATTCTAAACGATTCTTCATAAAGGTCATCCATGTGGAATGATTGAAATTATCATTATATTTAAAACTATCGTTACCAGTATTAAAAGGAACATCAATATAAATGCACTTAACCTGCCCAGCATACCTTTCTTTTATAGAACTTAATGCCAGTAAATTATTTCCGCGGATAATCAGGTTTTCATTGTTAAATTCTGTAACGCTTTTCCCCTCCGGATTTTCTTTATCAAAAGCCAGCGCATTGCACAAAACCTTTGGGGCAAGAAGGTTTGTTATTTCTTTATCCTGTAAAAGTTCATTGTAAAAAACTTCTTTTCTCTTCTGGTCGTCTTTTGTCTGTCCGCCTGCTAAAACAGCATCTTTATACGGAAAAACGAGTTCCACATCTTTTTGATTTTTAATAAGGTTTCCGTTTGCATCTGCAAAACCAATCATCTGCTTATACCGTGTGTAGCCGTAAGAAAAGGCATTTGTATTTTGCAGAACAAGGCAAAAATCTTCTTTAATAAAAATAAAAGCATTGCCAACTTTTTTAAAGAACTTTTGGCAAGTCTCTTTATTTTCCAAAAGCAAGGATATCAGCCTTTCATCTCCTTTTTGAGCTGCTTCCATAACCTTATTCTTTAGAAGTTTATTATCCTGTGAGCAGAATTCTTTTTCTTTAAGCAATATTTGTTCTGTAATTTGGTAGATGTTTGAGTTCATAACCTTTCTTTCCTAACATTAATTTTCTTTGTATAACCAATTTTACCTTATAATTTTATGCGTTAAACAAAGTGATTACATTATAATACTCGGTTACACAAAATTTCTCTATAGCTAATACTTATTTATACTAAGTAAAATGAATAAATATCAAAAAGATTTAGTCAGCAACCTAAAGTTTTATAGAGAAAAACAGAAAATATCTCAGGCAAAACTTGCAGAATTGTGCAATTGCAGTGCAGGTACTATTGGTTGTATCGAATCTTTTAGACAACTTCCTTCCATAGATTTACTTTTTTCAATCGCCAACGCTTTAGAAATTCACCCTGCCGATTTATTCCTGCGAAATGCCAGTTCAGTTTCAACAAAACTGAAAGATACCTTAGAATCTCGCCTTACATCAGATATAAAGGCTCTCCTTGAAACTTATTTTCAAGGACAATAAATACAGTAAATAAAAAATACAGATTTTAATTATTTTCGGGAGACCATCTCCCACTTTTTTTGGGAGACTATCTCCCATCGATTTTGGGAGGTCATCTCCCATCGATTTTGGGAGACAGTCTCCCATAGACTAGGGAGGCCGTCTCCGTAGTCTATGGAGGGTATCTCCCTTCGACTAGGGAGGACATCTCCCGTCGACTACGGAGGATGTCTACCACCGACTATGGAAGATGCCTCGAATTTTTCATCTCCAGCAGGCAAAAAACATTGACACCCTATAAGCTAGGGGTTATATTGCAAACATGTCATCACTATTCAATGACCTTTATACAGGATTAAACCAGGCAATCGATTATGAAAAAGGAACCGGACAGGCTAAAAAAACTACCTACTTAATTTCCCCGGTTACAGAATATTCATGCGACGAAATAAAAAAAATCAGAAATAATGCCGGCATGACGCAGAGCGTTTTTGCTTCATATATGGGAGTTTCCAAAAAAACAGTAGAAGCATGGGAATGTGGCAGGACTCACCCTACAGGACCTGCCTTCAGGCTTCTTGATGTTCTGAAAGACATAAAAAACAACAAACTTTCGTTTATCAACTGTGCAATATAAGAAAAAAATCACTTAGAAAATCTATGACAATTACTGGCTCTACCATACGGAAGCAATGGAAAACGCCTATAGATGCAATGCTTCAGTACCTGTCAGCCATAATGTCATCTTCAGCTATTTGACTCTGTCAACACTTTTCACAAATAATAAATTTCTAGAATCATTGTTTTTCAAAAAAAATCCCCGGAAGAACATCCTCCGGGGAATATAACTTAAGCTACAAAAGCCTAACTTTATTTAATTTCTACAACCCAGCCTTCAGGGCCTTTTACTGTGCCCATCTGGATGCCTGTTAATGTTTCGCGCAGCTTCTTCATTACAGGTCCGATTTCTTCCATTCCGCTAGGGAACTTGATTGACTTTTCATGGTCGTCAACCTGTCCGATTGGAGAAATTACGGCTGCTGTTCCGCAGAGGCCGCATTCAACAAAGCCTTCAAGTTCGTTCTTGTTGATTCTGCGTTCTTCTACTTTCATGCCAAGGATGTCTCTTGCAACTGTAATCAAAGAACGGCGTGTAATAGACGGCAGGATTGAATCAGACTTAGGTGTCAATAAAGTTCCTTCCTTGTCTACAAAAAGAATGTTTGCTCCGCCGGTTTCTTCTATATAAGTATGTGTTGCAGGGTCTGTATACATGTTTTCTGCATAGCCGCAGTTGTGTGCGTCTACGATGTTGTAAAGGGACATGGCATAGTTAAGTCCTGCCTTAATGTCTCCTGTTCCATGCGGAGCAGCACGGTCGCGGTCAGAGATGCGTACTTTAATAGGCTTTACTCCGCCCTTGAAATATGGTCCTACAGGAGTTACCAGAATGCGGAACTGGAATTCTGTTGCCGGCTTTACACCGATAACGGCATTTGAACCGAACATAAACGGACGGATGTAAAGTGTTGCACCGCTTCCGTATGGCGGAACATAGTCAAGGTTTGCCTTTACTACATCTATTACGGCCTGAACAAATTTATCTTTTGGGAATACTGGCATTTCAAGACGCTTGCAGCTGCTTTCCATGCGTTCTGCATTAAGGTCCGGTCTGAATGTGACCACTTTTCCGTCAGAAGTTGTATATGCTTTTAGTCCTTCAAAACATGTCTGTGCATACTGAAGGACACAGGCGCATTCGCTAATTGTAATTGTGTGGTCAGAAGTCAATGTTCCTTCATCCCAGGCACCATCTTTCCATGTGGCTACGAAACTTTTGCTTGTTTCCATGTAACTGAAAGGCAAATTACCCCAATCAATGTCTTTTGCCATAAGAACACCCCTTAATAGAAAAATCCAATCCAAATTATTAAATTGGTTAAAAAATAATATCACTATGAAAAAAAAATGTAAAATGCTTTTTACAGGCAGAATATTATTTTCATTAATGTATTTCTTTAAAGGATGAATAATTTAAATTTATTGCGTTCTGCGTAGTACAGGTTCATGCCAATCTGCGACTTGTGCAACCCACGATGTTTCTTCGGGCTTAGCCCGAAGCTTTTTTTGTGGAAAGGGCGCACCCTAGCAGATTGGTATGGTTCTGTACGGAAGCAGAATGCAATAATTGAAAAGATTTAATAGCGGTGATATTCTATATAAAATATTTTTTTAAAGAAGGCAAATTATGGACTTTGTTAAAGAATTAAAGGAAAAGGCAAAAAAAGCAGGCAAGACAATCGTTCTTTGCGAAGGTGAAGACAAGCGCGTTGTAGAAGCTGCTTCCATCATCGTAAAAGAAGGCATTGCAAAAATCATTCTTCTTGGCACAAAGGAAGAATGCCAGAAAGCAGCACCTGGTGCTGATTTTTCAGGCGTTACACTGATTGATCCTGCAACAGATTCTAATGCAGACAAATATGCAGAACTTCTGTTCAAGGCACGTGAAGGCAAAATCAATAAAAAGACAAATGCTCCGGAATATGCAGACGTAGCTGCAGCAAAAGCATACATCCTTAAAGACAGGACAATGTACGGCGCACTTATCCTAAAGGCAGGAGACGCAGACGGTTTTGTATCCGGTGCATGCCATTCAACAGCAAACACACTGCGCCCTGGACTTCAGGTTATTAAGACAGCACCTGGCATTAAGACAGTTTCTTCATGCTTTATTATGGTTGCTCCTGAAAGCGGAAACCCATACATCAAGGAAGGCGTAAGCGTTTTTGGTGACTGCGCCATCAACATTGAACCTACAGCAGAAGAAATGGCAGACATTGCAATTGCATCTGCAGATACTGCAAAGAAAATTGCAGGCATTGAACCACGTGTTGCCATGCTTTCTTTCTCTACAAAGGGTTCAGGCAACGACAAGAAATTTACAGACAGCGTAACAAAGGTTCAGGAAGCAACAAAGCTTGCTAAAGAAAAGGCACCGGAACTTGCACTGGACGGAGAATTCCAGTTTGATGCAGCCATTGCACCGGAAGTTGGAGAACTTAAGGCTCCGGATTCTAAGGTTGCAGGACACGCCAATACATTTATTTTCCCTAACATTAACGCAGGAAACATCGGCTATAAAATCTGCCAGCGCATGGGCGGATGGATGGCTATTGGCCCTGTTTGCCAGGGATTTGCAAAACCATTGAACGACTTGAGCCGCGGCTGCAACGTAGACGACATTGTAGCAACTGTTGCTGTAACAGCACTTCAGGCGGAATAGCCGAAGGCTATTCCTTCACCAGCCTCATAAACCTTCGGTTAATGAAGCTGGTGAAAAAAGATAAACAAAAAAGGCTTCCAGACGGAAGCCTTTTTTTGTTGCTGATTAGTAAACAGAAAGAATCTTTTGCAGTTTTTCTTTGCCTATAATCTTCATAAAGTTGGCAAGGCGCGGGCCCTGGTCTTTGCCGATTAAGGCATGGTAAAGTGCAGTAAACAAGGCCTTTGGTTCAATGCCAAGTTCTGTTGCAATATCATACATTGCCTGCTGGCATTCCTTATCAAGGGCGTAAGAGCCAACCTTTGGCACAACTTCATCACGAACGCGGACAACTGCCTTAAGCATATCACCCGTAATGTCTTCTGCCTTTGAACCGTCCTTGCGGATTTTAAAGCAGAAGTCAGGAGCGCAGTCAGGTGCACTTTCGTTTACCCAGTACCATGCACAAACACAGCGGCGGCGCAGGCATTCTTCCTGTTCCGGCTTTACGTCTCCAAGAGAAGCAATTACGGCATCAATGTCTCCGTCGTAAGTCTGGAGCAAGGTTGTCAAAAGTCTGAATGGAACCTGGTAAGGCTTTACTTCCGGCATTCCAGGCTTAATCTGGCTTAATTCATAAATACGCTTTTCGCGCAGGATGATGGATTCTTTTTTTGCAGGGTCTTTTTCTTTTGGTTCTTCCATTCCCCATACAATGCGTTCTGTCTTGTCGTAGGCTTCGTAAACTGTTACTACGTCCAGGTCAAAGCTGATGGAAAATTCATGATCAACCTTATTCTGTGCAAAAATGTAGCGCAAAACTTCCGGCTGGTAAACTTCAAGGGCATCAACCAAAGAAATAACCTTACCCTTAGAAGAAGACATTTTACCAGGAACACCCTTAAGCTTAACAAAGTCATACTTCATTGTAACGGGAGCATCCCAGTTATAAATCTTTTTAGAAACAAGTTTAGCAGTATCGTAAGAACCGCCCGGACTGATGTGGTCTTTTCCGCCTGGTTCAAAGCATACTTTTTCTTCTGCCCATCTCATAGGCCAGTCTACACGCCAGCCAAGCTTAATGCCGCCGAACTTGCGGATGTCTACAGTTTCTTCGCAGCCGCATTCACACTTGTAGCTTACGCCGTATTCTCCGTCGTAGCCTGTAATTTCTGTTGTGTCTTTATTGCACTTTCCGCAGAAAATTGCTGTAGGCCAGTAAACGTCTTCCGGCTTCATTTTGTGTTCGTCATCACGGTAATGGTTCAGGCATTCCTTAATAAGTTCACGGTTCTGAAGTGCTTTCTTCATGCCTTCTGCATAACGGTTTGCCCTGTATCTCTGTGACTGGTAAAGGAATTCCGGATTGATGCCAACGCGTGGAAGCTGCTTTTCTATATCAACTTCGTGATGGCGTGCATAGTTTTCGTCGCGTCCGAAAGTATCCGGAACAGAAGTAATAGGATAACGAAGATATTTTGAAAGTTCTTCCGGGTTTGGCATGTTTGCCGGAACCTTACGGAATACATCGTAGTCGTCCCAGGAATAAATAAAGCGAACATTCTTGCCAAGGTCGCGCAATGCACGGACTACAAGATCAACCGTAATGATTTCACGGAAGTTACCGATGTGAACAGTACCAGATGGAGTAATGCCTGAAGCACATGTATATGAATCCAGGTCTCCCTTTTCCTTAATGATTTTAGCAGCCTGCTGGTCAGCCCAGTGGCACAATTCCTTAACATCTCTAGACATAATGCCACGTATTATAATGAAAAGAGCAAATTATTTCCACTGATTAAGGAATTCCAGCATAAACTGCTGAATGTCTCCGAACCATTTTTTCTGGAAGCGGCAGGCGTTTACGCCAATATATCTGAAGTGCCAGCATTCCCAGCGGTAGCCCGTAACGTCTTCGTAGCCTTTTGGGAAAGAAAGTGACCATCCGTAGTCTGCGGCATTTTTATAGACCCACTGGCCCATTTCTGTCTTGTCAAAATCATCGCTTATGCTGCCAAAGTCTGCGGCAGTTGCAAGCTGATGCTGGCTTGTGCCAGGGCGTGCACTTTCACGTTCTGCTTCTTCCATGCCGTCTACAGATACCCAGTAATTAAAAAGTTTGTCCTGGTAAGCATAAGAGCGGTAAACGGAACTTACAAGCAGGGTTATTCCGTCTTTCTGCGCAGCAAGTCCCATTTTCTTTAAGGCTTCGTATGCTTCCGGGCGGATTTCCATTCCCTTTTTGTTTAAGTTAAAATAATTGTTCTGCTTAAGTTCAATTAAATCTTTTGGAACATAGGTTGAAGAAACCGGATGCTTTTTATCTATTAAAAAGTAAAGGCTTTTGTCGTCTGTCCTGAAAGTCTTTTCTTCTGCAAGAATTACAGAAAGATCAGATAAAAATTCTTCTTTGTTTTCAAGAATATTCCTGCAGTATTCTTTTGCCCTTGGATTTATTTTAGAAAAAACTGCAGCTATTTTTTCTGACTGCAGGTCACCTGCCTTGGATTTTGCAGCTGCAGCTTCTTCTGCTTTTTTTACATCCTGAAAGCCCAGCGCATTTTCTTTGGCATAGGCTTTTTTTGCACATCCTGTAAACAGCACAGGAATCAAACAAATCAAAGAAAAAAAAACAGCATTTCTGTTAAACATCAGCAACCTCGGTTACAGAATGGATTATATTAAATACATCTATAAAACCTGTTTTAGTTAGGGCAATTCTTGCAGGCTCTGACGGGTTCATTATAAAAAGTCTTGTGCCGTATTTTTCCCCGTCGTTGTGGCCGGCAATAATAACACCTACACCGGAAGAATCTATTTCCAGAACCTGTTCCATATCCAGGACAACATTTGAGTCTATAATGTACTGGTAAACTTTCTGTTCAAGTTCAACACATGTATTGGCATTCATTGTTCCTGACAGTTCAAGAAGCATATAGTTTACGCCAACTTTTTCTCGTAATGTTAACTGATCCATTTAATTCTCCTACTAAGAATAAAATCTTTAAGCCTTGTTTCCAAGATACTTGATTACAAGCATGGTTACATCATTTTCAAGCTGCTTTGATGCAAAATCTACAAGAACATCATAGGCAAACCTTGCCATTTTTTCTGCCGGATAAGATGAATTGTCCATAAGGGCATTCTGTGTCCTCTGCTTGCCAAAAATATCACCACGTAGGGATTTTGTATCAAGAATACCATCAGTAACAGACATGATGATGTCGCCTTCTGCAAGCTTTACTTTCTTTACTTTAAGAAGCGGCGTAATATCCTTTACAAAGCCCAGAATGTGGCCTTCTCCCTGAACTTCAATAACGTTGTTATAGGCGCGTGTATAAACATAAAGTGCCGGAGAACCGCAGTTAATGTAATACAAAGTGTCTGTATTAAAATCAAGAAGACCAAATATACCTGCAAAGAATGTTCCTTTTGGCAAAGAGTCTCGGATAAAGACATTAACTTTTGCAACAAGTTTTTTAAAGTCTGTGGTTTCTGCAAGGTAAGTTCGAATAATGGACTTTAAGATGACCATGCTCATGGAAGCTGCAATACCTTTACCCGAAAGTGCACCAATAATAAAAATATGGCGTGTATCAGTCAGACGAATCATATCAACAAATTCACCACCAATGTTGTGGGCAGGAATCATCAGGTAACCTGCATCAACTTTTTTACTCTGGATAAGGTCCATGTTTTCCTGAATGGAAGTAATAATCTGGCCTGACATACGGATTTCGCGGTTAACTGTGCCGACAACAGATTCGTTCATGATGTTTTTAATATAGTAGCCGACAACAAAAAGGTTTGAATAATACTTGTTAAAAACTTCAAGATCGTAATCAGAATAAACGTTACCGCTTTCCTTTGGTCCAAGAAGAATAAGGCCAATAAAATTGCGGCCTTCGTTAAGCATAATCAAAGCTTCTGTATTTGTTTCTTTAAAGAGTATATCAAGCTTGCTTTTTACTGCAGCAATGGAACTGTGTCTTGTAACTCTGTCGCGGAAAACAACCTGATTGTGAGCATTCATGATTACATCACCCGTTGCAGAGTCAAAAGGAATTTCTACATTTGTATTGCCGTCAGAAGAATAAACAACAGAAATGTTTCCTGTTCCGTCGTCCATTACAATTTTCATGGAAGAAGTATCAGCATATTTCTTGAAAATCCTGAAAACTTCATCAGTAATTTCCTGCGGGTTTTTAGAAAAGTCTAAAGATGAAATATCCTTTTCAAAGCTTACGGCATATCTTTTTTTGCGGAAGATTTCAAAATCTCCGTATTTATATCTAAAGAATGTTTTAAGTCCAAGAATTACAACAACTACGGCAAAAAGCAGGACAGGATAAAGGTTGTGGTAAATTTCGTTAAACGGTGCAAGCAAAATATATGCAGCAGCAACAATAAATACAGGAATTAAAAATTCAATAATAAAGCGGAGTGTTCCACGCCTGATTCCACGAATATCCACAATTTCATCATTTTCGTTGGAACGTTCAAAAAGATAAAGCTGCGGAAGAAATCCTACAGGAGCAAGGGCTGTAATATAAGGCATGTAAACGGAACCTTTCTGAATGAACCAGAAAGCAAGGCCTGAAAAAATAAAGCCAAAGATGTTATTTTCCATGTTCTGCCTTATAAGCTTTACCTTTGCATTTTCTGCACGGACAAGAACCATTATGGAAACAAAAAGCGGGAAAATAATCGTATATACCAGATAGAAAAGATCAAGCCATGTAAGGCGCAGTGCGCGTCCAATTTTTGTAGAAGACACTAAACCTGAAACTACATAGAAACCTGTTCTTGCATATTCAAAAGACGTAAAGCCGTTATTGGAAAAGAAAGCAATGTAGCCGGAAAAAGCAATAAGGAGAATCCTCATAACCTTCATGAACTTTGTTCTTTCATAGTTAGGATATTTTAAAACATAATCACATGAAGAAACGGCAAGCCATCCGAACAAAAAGTATGCTACGCGTCCGCAGATAAGGGCAAACTGTTTTGTTCCCTTTAACGTAAGGAAAACAGTCAATGCCATAAAGAAGAAATTTAAACTGCTGAAAAGTATTAAATTAACAAGAGAAGATGAACACGGGTATTTGCTTGCTTTATGATCTATTCTGAAAGACTGGAATACAAGAAAAGCACCGATAAGAAAATTAACTATAGCGTATATCATATATTTCCCCTTTACTCCTAGCGTTCAACCTTTGCAACCATCATTGTAACGTCGTCCCTAAGTTTCTTTCCGCCGTTGTATGTCATAATAAGATTAACAACATCATCAATGAATTCTTTAGGCGACTTTGCTGCACTTTTTTTAATTGTGTTCTGATAAAGTTCCGTATCTCCAAGTTCAACGCCTTCTTCGTTCATGACTTCTGAAACACCGTCGGAAGCCATAAGGATTACGTCATCACGGAACAGGCGCTGTTCTGCTACTTCTACATCGTCTTTTTCAATATCAATGATACCGACAAGTGAACAGTTAGAAGTCAATGGCTTAATTCTGTAACCGCTTGGAGAATTTGTAATAATCAAAGGATCAGACATGGAAGCATTGACATAGCGGATTACCATTTTTTCCGTATCAACAATTCCAAGGAAAAGAACCGTGTATTTATCCTGAAGTTTCATTCCCTTAATGGCTTTATGAATTGCCATAATCATGCCTGGCAAGTCTTCCTTGTCTTCAAGGATTTTTGCAGTATTCATAACAAGACCCATGACAAGGGCTGCAGCAAGACCTTTACCTGAAACGTCTCCAAGCATAAGCAGTGTCTTTGTAGGTGAAATAGGAAGAATTGAATAATAGTCACCGGAAACGTTAACCAGCGGGCGATAATATGCAGCAATGGAAAGCTTGTCAATTTTTGGCATGTTAAGCGGAAGGAATGACTGCTGTGTATCTGCAAGCTGTTTCCATTCGCGAGAAAGTGAAGCAATTTCTGAAAGGTCTGAAATTGTCTTGGAACGTTCAAGGAAGCGTTCAAATTCTTCTACAAGAACTTTATAAATTTCAAGGTCAAAAAGCCTGGTATAGCGGCAGAAAACATAAAGGTGAATTTTATTTTTAGAAAGAATAAAACCACGTGACTGTGAATAATCTGTAACAATGCCGAATTCTTCACCAATAAAACAATATCCATCACGCCAGTCTGCAGGATAATTAAGTTCAAGGGTTTTCATAGTCTGGGCAGAACATGAAAGACGGTCTGGGCTGTTGTAAAGAACATAATTCTTTTCACGGTCTACAAGAAGAACAGAACAGTCACCCTTCATTTCAAGAATAGTTCCTATTGCTTCATAAAAATCATCAAGGGAATAGCAGAAACGCATCTTATCAACAAACTGGTTCAAAATGCCTGTTTCTTTTGTATATAGTTCCTTGTGTTTTATAAAAAACAAAAAGTTTCCCTGCATTTTACTAAGGGCAACTGAAAAAACAGTAAACACCGCACAGGCAGAAATAAACCTGAATATAACAGCATTCATTCTTTTATCATTAACGTAAGGAGTAAGGAAATAGATTAAAATTCCAACTAAAACCAGTAAAACAATAGTATTCAGGGTCTTTACAATGCGTTTTTTTGTTTTATACATGAACAAACCTCATAAATTTACAATTCGCCGTTTTCTATTATACCATAATATCGGAAAATATGAGAAAAAAAATAAAAAAAAAGAGGCTGTCATTCTAAAAAGAACAACAGCCTTATAAATAAAGCATTAAAGCAATGATTCACGGGAAAGAAGTTCCGGTGATGTTTCAGGTTTTTCAACTTTCTGGAATTCTTCCATTGCTGCAGTCTGTGCTCTGTTAAGCTTAGACGGAATCTGAACCATAATCTTTACGATTAAGTCACCTTTTCTGCTTGAACCGTCATAAGGAACACCTTCTCCCTTTACGCGCAGAAGTTTTCCATGCTGGATTCCTGCGGGAACTTTTATTACAATCTTTTTTCCGTCAAGGTTTACGATTTCTATGCTTGCACCAAGTATAGCCTGGGATACGCTGACAGGAACTGCGCAGTAAAGGTCATGGCCATCACGTTCAAAGAACCTGTCTGCACGGACATTAACTACAATGTGAAGGTCTCCCGGGTTTCCGCCGTTTGTGCCTGCGTTTCCCATTCCGTGTATGCAGAGAACCTTACCCATATCTACACCACATGGAATCTTAACATTAAGTGTTGTATGCTTAGAATAAACGCCGGTTCCGTGGCAGGCATGGCAAGGGTTGTCTATTACTGTTCCAGAACCATGGCAGTCAGGACAAGTCTGCTGAACAACAAAGAATGCCTGAGACCTGCCAATCTGTCCCCTTCCATGACATGTAGGACATGTTTTTCTTGAAGAACCTGCTGCACCGCCTGTTCCCTTGCATTCAGGGCACTGTTCATCACGGTTAAAGGAAATGTCTTTTTTACAGCCGTAAACAGCTTCCTTAAAATCTACGTGAAGATCATATCTAAGGCTTGCACCGTCGTTGGCACCGTGAGAAGAACGCCTTCCGCCGCCAAAACCGCCGAAGCCTCCCCCGCCGCCGAAAATGCTTTCAAAAATATCGCTGAAGCCGCCGCCACCCATGCCACCGAAAATATCACTGAAATCATGGTAAGCATGAGAATATCCGCCGGCACCTGCACCGCCCATGCCGTCAAGGCCTGCAAAACCATACTGGTCATAAACAGATTTTTTCTGATCGTCGCTTAAGACTTCATAAGCTTCAGTTGCTTCCTTGAATTTTTCTTCAGCTTCCTTATTGCCTGGATTGCGGTCCGGGTGATATTTCATTGCAACCTTACGGTAAGCTTTTTTGATTGTATCTTTATCAGCGCTCTTATCAACACCGAGCACTTCATAATAATCACGTTTATTAGCCATTGTTTTATTCCAAAAATTAAAATGCCGGACTTTTAAAGCCCCGGCAAAAAACAATACGTCAAGGATACTTTTACCCTTGACGCATTGCCTCAGTCAGTAAGTTTTTTATTGATGAATATTAGTTTTTAACTTCGTATTCAACATCATCTGCATTAGAACCGCCCTTGAAACCAGAACCAGAAGCTCCGACACCAGCAGAACCTGCATTTGCATTCATATCAGGACCTGCACCCTGAGCTCCGGCACCTGCAGCACCCTGCTGAGCAGCCTGAGCCTTGTAAAGTTCTTCTGCCATTTTGTAAGATGCCTGCTTAAGGGCTTCTGCCTTAGCCTTAATGTTTTCTACATTGTCAGACTTAAGTGCTTCCTTAAGTTCATTAAGTGCAACTTCAATCTTAGACTTTTCGTCTGCATTGATTTTGTCGCCGATTTCCTTAAGAGACTTTTCTGTTGCAAATACAAGAGCATCAGCTTCGTTCTTTGCATCGATTCCTTCGCGCTTCTTTTTATCTGCTTCTGCGTTTGCTTCTGCATCTTTCTTCATGCGTTCAATTTCTTCGTCACTTAAGCCGCTTGAAGATGTAATCTGAATGTGCTGTTCCTTTCCTGTTCCAAGGTCTTTTGCTGAAACGTGAACAATACCGTTAGAGTCAATATCGAATGTAACTTCAATCTGCGGAACACCACGTGGTGCTGAAGGAATGCCTTCAAGGTTAAAGTTGCCAAGTGTGCGGTTGTCTGCAGCCATTTCGCGTTCACCCTGAAGAACATGAATTGTAACTGCTGTCTGTCCGTCTGCTGCAGTAGAGAAAATCTGGCTCTTCTTTGTAGGAATTGTTGTGTTTGCAGGAATAAGCTTTGTACATACACCGCCAAGAGTTTCAATACCAAGTGAAAGAGGAGTAACATCAAGAAGAAGAACATCCTTAACATCACCTGCAAGAATACCGCCCTGAATTGCAGCACCGATGGCAACTGCTTCATCCGGGTTAACAGCACGGCTTCCTTCCTTGCCGAAAATGCTCTTTACGATTTCCTGAACTTTAGGCATACGTGAAGAACCACCGACTAAGATAACTTCATCAATCTTATCTGGTGTGATTTCTGCATCCTTCATTGCCTTCATACACGGTTCACGTGTTCTTTCGAAAAGTGAATCTGTCATCTGTTCAAACTGTGCACGTGAAAGTGACTTCTGCAAGTGCTTTGGACCTGTTGCATCAGCTGTAATGAACGGAAGGTTAATATCAGCTGTTGCCTGGTTAGAAAGGCTGATTTTTGCATTTTCTGCAGCTTCACGCAAACGCTGGAGAGCCATTGAATCTGATGAAAGATCAATGCCAGTGTCGTTTTTAAATTCACTGATAAGCCAGTTTACGATTGTGCGGTCCCAGTCATCGCCACCAAGGTGTGTATCACCGTTTGTTGCCTTAACTTCAAAAACACCGTCACCAAGTTCAAGGATGGAAATATCAAATGTTCCGCCACCAAGGTCGTATACGGCAATTGTCTTATCCTGTTTCTGGTCTTTGTCAAAACCGAAAGCAAGGGAAGCAGCTGTTGGTTCGTTAATGATGCGCTTTACATCAAGGCCTGCAATTTTACCTGCATCTTTTGTTGCCTGACGCTGAGCATCGTTAAAGTATGCAGGAACTGTAATAACAGCTTCTGTAACCGCTTCTCCAAGATAGTCTTCTGCTGTCTTCTTCATTTTCTGAAGAATGAAGGCAGAAATTTCCTGTGGAGAATATTCCTTGGCAACGCCGTTTTCCATAACTGAAACACGAACATCTTCTCCGTGGTCCTTTACTGTATATGGAACAAGCTTTGCTTCTCCTGTAAGTTCACCGTAACGATGACCGATAAAACGCTTGATGGAATAAATTGTATTCTTCGGGTTAGTAACCATCTGGTTCTTAGCAGGAAGACCTACAATTCTGTCTCCCTTTGCTGTAAAACCTACGATAGATGGAGTTGTTCTACCGCCTTCTGAATTCTGAATTACAACAGGCTTTCCGCCTTCCATAACTGCAACACATGAGTTTGTTGTTCCTAAGTCAATACCAATAATCTTTCCCATTTTATGTACCTCTTTCTGATAAAATACTATTTAATTGCCTTCTTTAGGCATTGAAACCATAACTTTAGCATGACGGATTACGCGGTCCTTAAGTTTGTATCCCTTAAGGTAAACTGCTTTAAGAGTTGGCTCTGCAACATCTTCGTCTGCTTTTCCGATTGCTTCATGAAGATCAGGATTAAAAGCTTCCCCCGCTGCTCCATAAGCAATAAGACCATACTTGTTTTCAAGCATGCTTATAAGTGACTTGTTAATCATTGACACACCATCAGCAATGGATTTTGGATCTGTTGCTGTTGCTGCTGCTTCTACAGTGCGGTCAAAGTTATCAAGACTTTCAAGAAGATCCTTTAAAAGACTTGTGTTTGCATAATCAAAGGCATCCTGTTTTTCCTGAATTGCACGCTTTCTGTAATTTTCAAAGTCTGCCATACGGCGCTTAACTTCTTCTTTAAGTTCAGCATTTTCTGCTTCCAATGCAGCAATCTTTTCTTCCGGAGTAACTTCTTTTGGAGCATCTTCTTTAGAAGAACTTTCATTTGCAGCTGCTTCATTGTTTTCAGCCTTTTCAGACTGATTTTTTTCTGCAGCCTTTTCTTCTTTTGTTTCAGCACCTTTAGTTGCTTCGTTCTTTAATTCAGAAGATTTTTCTTCTTTCTGATTCTTTTTTTCTTCTTTTGACATCTCAACTTCCTAATCTATTGTTACTAAAAAAATAAAAAAAATATGTTAAATCGTCAACAAAAACTGATAAATTTTTTGTTATTTTCAATAAAAATTAACCTGCAAAGGAAAAAAAACCCATGCTTAAAGCCATCATTATAATACCGGCAAGCAAAACACCAGACATTACGGCAATTACGGTTTCCTTAAACTTCATGTCAAGAAGGCTTGCTGCTAAAGTGCCGGTCCAGGCACCTGTTCCAGGCAAGGGAATGCCCACGAATAAAAACAGTGCAACAAAAAGTCCGCGGCCTGCTTTCGATTCAAGCTTCTGCCCTGCTTTTTTACCCTTTACAAGAAAAAATGTGCAGATACCGCCGATGACTTTCTTATCCTGACCCCATTCAAGAATTTTACGTGCAAAAAGATAAATAAAAGGAACGGGAATCATATTTCCCAGAATGCAGATAATGTAAGACTGAATGAATGGCAAATCAAAGCCCTGGGAAACAGGAATGGCACCACGGAGTTCAATTAATGGTACCATGGAAATAAAAAAGACAATTAAATATTTCTTAAACATAAGCGGATTTTAGCAAAATTGAACAAAAATTAAAAGGTAAAGGTTCAGATATGGCTAAAAAAAGCTGCTCCAGCTAAAAGCCAAAGCAGCCCTGTAATAAATAGGATGGCGCACAGAAAGTTTAGCAAAATAGCCATGAGTTAAACTTCAAGCAGATCCTGAAACGATGACTTCTATTCTTATTAAGATAAAATTGACAGGACGTCAATAAAGTTTATCTACTTTGCTAAAGACCACATAAAGCCACGGATGGCGTATGTAAAGTTTAGCAAAAACACCCTGAGAGAATTTTACTGCAAGTTCTTGCAGTAAAATTCTCTTGGTACAAAAATTGCCACGGATGGCAATTTTTGTTACTTTACTTCTACCTTCTTAAGATGCCAGATGTCCTTAACGTAGTCTTCGATTGTGCGATCAGAAGAGAACTTGCCGGAATTAGCAATGTTAATAAGACACTTGCGTGCCCATGACTTCTGGTCTGCATATTCCTTTGCAATCTTTTCCTGTGCCTGACAGTAAGAATCAAAGTCTGCAAGAAGGAAGAATACGTCAGCAGGCTGTCCTTCAACACCATAAACAATTGAATCATGGAGTTCTTTAAAGAGCATGCCGCTTGGATCATAAGTTCCGTCAATAAGCTGGTTTACAACCTTTGCAAGCATTGGATTGCGGTCAAGATACTTCTGCGGATTGTAAGAATGATCATTCTTCATCTTAATGATTTCATCTGCCTTAAGACCGAAGATAAAGGCATTTTCTTCACCGGCTTCTTCTACGATTTCAATGTTTGCACCGTCAAGTGTTCCCAAAGTAAGGGCACCGTTCATCATGAACTTCATGTTAGAAGTTCCGGATGCTTCGTAACCTGCTGTAGAAATCTGTTCTGATACATCAGATGCAGGAATAATCTTTTCTGCAACGGAAACGCGGTAGTTTTCTACGAATACTACACGGAGCTTGCCGCGGACACGGCGGTCGTTGTTTACACGGTCTGCAACAGCGTTAATCAGCTTAATGATTGCCTTTGCACGGCGGTAACCTGAAGCTGCCTTTGCACCAAAAATGTATGTATGAGCAGGAGGATTGTAGTTTGGATCTTCTACAATTCTGTTGTATTCATACATAATGTGAAGCACGTTCAAAAGCTGTCTCTTGTATTCATGGAGACGCTTAACCTGTGTATCAAAAATGCTTTCAGGATCAAGGAATTCATTCTGTGTGTGCTTAAGGTATTCGGCAAGCTTTTCCTTGTTGTGTCTCTTGATTGCAATAAGTTCTTCAATTGACTTTTCATCGTCAACGTATTTTTCAAGTCCCTTAAGAAGAGAAAGTTCCTTTTCCCAGCCATGACCGATTCTCTTTGTAATAAAGTCAGCAAGTTCAGGGTTAGAAGCAAGAAGCCAGCGGCGCTGTGTAACACCGTTTGTCTTGTTGTTGAACTTTTCAGGATACAGTGTATACCAGTTCTTAAGTTCCTGTGTTTTAAGAAGTTCTGTATGAAGGGCAGCAACGCCGTTTACGCTGAAACCTGCATGAATTGCAAGCCATGCCATGTAAACTTTTCCGTCGTGAATGATTGCCATGTGATTCTGGTTGTAATAATCTTCAGGGAACTTTTCACGAAGTTCAATAACAAGGCGGCGGTTGATTTCTTCAATAATCTGGTAAACACGAGGAAGAAGCTTCTGGAATACATCAATAGGCCACTTTTCAAGAGCTTCTGCAAGAATTGTATGGTTTGTATATGCAAATGTTTTTGTAACTACATTCCATGCATCATCCCAGCCTACATTGTATTCATCAAGAAGAATACGCATAAGTTCAGGAATTGCAACAACAGGATGCGTATCGTTAAGCTGGATTACGTGATAATCAGGGAACTTAGAGAAATCTGTTCCGATTGTATTTACATAATGGTGAACCAGATCCTGAAGTGAAGCACTGCAGAAGAAATACTGCTGGCGCAGGCGGAGTTCCTTTCCCATCGGGCCGTTATCATTAGGGTAAAGAACACGGCTGATGTTTTCTGCATCGTTCTGGCGTTCTACGGCACGGTGATACTGCATCTCGTTAAAGAGCTGAAGGTCAAATCCGTTTGGAGAAGTTGCCTGCCAGAGGCGGAGTGTATTTACTGTATTTGAACCGTAAGCAACGATAGGCATATCGTAAGGAGTTGCAATAACTTCTTCTGCATTTTCAAGATAGAAGCGGTCCTGACCATCAGGAGTCTTTCCGTATTTAATCTGTCCGCCGAATTTAACGCTTACAGAAAGGTCTGAACGCTTAACTTCCCATGGATCACGGTGCTTAAGCCAGTTGTCAGGATATTCAACCTGATAGCCGTCTTCAATATGCTGTTCAAACATACCATACTGATAGCGGATACCGTAGCCGTGTCCAGGATATTCAAGTGTAGCAAGGGAATCAAGGAAACATGCTGCAAGACGTCCAAGACCACCGTTACCAAGACCTGCATCCGGTTCCTGATCTTCAACAAGGTCATAGTTAATGTTCATTCCCTTAAGAACTTCCTTAACCTGATCCATAATGCCGGCATTAATAAGGTTGTTGGAAAGGGCACGTCCCATCAAGAACTCTGCACTGAGGTAGCAAAGCTGCTTTGTTGGCTTGGCTTCATAGGCTTTGCGGGTTTCCATCCAGTTAGGCATGATAATTTCAAGGGCACTGGCACTTACAGCATCAAAAAGGTCATGCTTGTTAGCCTGTGAAATGTCCTTTCCGTACTGACGTCTGAGACGTGCTGTAAGGTTTTCCTTGAACTGTTCTGCATCAAAAGTCATATAGTTCCTCCGTATTGAACTTTTGTCTTTTTAATTTTTATTCCCTTGCGGGAGTTATCTTCATTCAGATTCCGAATATTAATTCAAAACCTTTCCTAAGTATATATGGAAACGTTTCAAATATGCAAGTGTCAGACCAAACTTTTTTACCGGTGCACCTGCCCTGCACTTACTTTGCCACAAGGACAATCATTGAAGTTGCCGGCAGAATATAGCGTTCCTTTCCAAAAAGATCTTCAGCATCCTTTACGTCAAGAATACAGCTGTCGTCTTCTATTGAAGTATCTGCAACCCTATACCACTTGCGTCCGTCTTTAATTGTAGGCAGGCGGACCATAATATCGCTGCGGTCCGTATTTGCAGCAATAAAGAAATCATTGTCCGGCTGTTCACCTTCCTTTGCATCTGCAAGGCCTGACAAACGGAAAGCAAGGAATCTTGAAATATTTCCCCAGTCAGGATTACTTCCGTCCGGTGCAAACCACTGAATATCAGGAGTGCGACCCCTGTCTCCGTGGAAAAATTCCTTTCTGCGGAAGATTTTATGTTCCTTTCTCAGCTTTATTGCTTTTTTTGTAAATTCAACCAGGCTGTGGTTTATTCCGCAGTCGTCCCAGTTAAACCAGCTTATTTCATTGTCCTGGCAGTAAGCATTGTTGTTACCCTGCTGTCCGCGGCGGAATTCATCTCCGCCTAAAAGCATTGGAGTTCCCTGGGAAACCATAAGGGTAAGAATAAAATTCTTCATGGTTCTGGTTCTGTTATGCTCAATAAGGGGATTCATTGTAGGGCCTTCGTAGCCGTGATTATAGCTCCAGTTGCTGTCAGAGCCGTCACGGTTGCCTTCGCCGTTTTCATCGTTGTGCTTGCCGTTGTAGCTTACAAGATCGTTCATTGTAAAACCGTCGTGGCATGTTACGTAATTTATGCTATGGCATGGAGTTCTGCCGCTGATTGTAAACAAATCGCTGGAACCGCTTATTCTTGTAGCAGCACCTGTCGAACAGAATTCGTCGCCTCGCCAGAATCTTCTTATTTCATCCCTGAAACGGTCGTTCCATTCTGCCCATCTGCCGCCAGGAAACCCGCCAAGCTGATATGCTCCGCCTGCATCCCAAGGCTCTGCAATGATTTTTGTATCGTGCAGGACAGGATCTTCAGAAATTGCGTTAGTCAAAGGAGCCCAGTTCATTATGATTCCGTCTGTTCCCCTTGTTAAAATGGAAGCAAGGTCAAACCTGAATCCGTCTATATGATAATTTAAAACCCAGTAGCGCAGGCTGTCCATAATATAATTGCGCACAACAGGGTGATTGCAGTTTACGGTATTTCCGCAGCCAGAAAAATTCATATAGTAATTCTTGTGGCTTTCAACCAGAGTATAATAAATGCTGTTTTCAAATCCGCGGAAATTCAAAGAAACGCCGTGTTCATTGCCTTCTGCAGTGTGATTATAAACAACATCAAGAATAACTTCGATTCCTGCCTTATGGAATTCCTTTACAAGATTCTTAAACTCATTTACAACACCGCCCGGGGTTTTATCTGCGGCATAAGATGCTTTAGGAGAGAAAAAATTTATGGTGCTGTAACCCCAGTAATTTTTCATTCTTTCGCCTGTTCTCGGGTTTACGTTGCTGTTTTCATACTGATCGAATTCAAAAACAGGCATAAGTTCAACGGCAGTAATTCCAAGGTCCTTCAGATATGGAATTTTCTGTGCAAAACCTGCATAGGTTCCCGGAAACTGAACGCAGGCATTTTTACCCGCCGTAAAGCCCTTTAAATGGACTTCATAAATTATGCTGTCTGCAAGGGGGCGGTTTATAGGCTTGTCACCTTCCCAGTTGAATTCATTGTCATCAACAACAACGCACTTCGGGAAAAGATGTGCAGGCCGTTCTTCCTGATGTTCAATATCAAGCTTGTCCATGGCAGGCTTAAAATTAGGCGGCAAATTATAGAAAAGAGAAATATCCGTAATTGCCTTTGCATAAGGGTCAAGAAGATTTTCCTTTGGATTGAATCTGTGGCCTTTTTCAGGTTCAAAAGGTCCGTTTACCCTGTAAAGATAAAGGGCACCTTTTTTGATTCCCGGAATAAAGGCATGCCAGACATCGCCTGTTTTATTTATTTCTGGATTAAATACAAATTTACTGCATGGAACAGTGTCTTCCTGCTTTTCGTAAAATTCAATTGTAACTTCCGTTGCATTTCTTGAAAAAACAGCAAAATTAACACCGTGTCCGTAATATGTTGCACCAAGTGGAATTGGACTTCCAGCTTCTGAAGTTAAAGTTTCCATACTAAAAAATTATAGCATTCAAAAATTGAAATTTCCACTTTTTATAAAAAAAAATTACATTAATCCAATGTAGAAATCAACGCTATTATATAGTAAACTTTTACCATGAATGAAGAAATTTTAAATAATGAAGATGAATATGCTGTTGAACCTGCAGGCCCTAAAACTGCTTTGGTTTCTATCGTAGGCCGCCCAAGCGCAGGTAAAAGCACATTTTTAAATACTGCAACACAGGAAACAGTAAGCATTGTAAGCTCTGTTCCCCAGACAACAAGAAATGCAATACGCGGAATCGTAAACACATCTATAGGTCAGCTTGTTTTTGTAGACACACCTGGACTTCACTTAAGCGAAAAAAAATTCAATTTAAAGCTTACGGCAATTGCAGAAGAAAATATAAAAGACAGCGATGAAATCCTTTACATTCTTGATTCCACCCGCGACCACACGGAAGAAGAAGAAATGATTGCCAGCCTTGTTGCACCTTTTGCAAAAAAGCTTGTAGTTGCAATCAATAAAACAGAAGACCCTAATGCAAGGCCTGAAAATTCACGCGCATTTATTCACCGCATGCTGCCGGATTTTCCGGATTCTAAAATAATTGAAATGAGTGCAAAAGAAGACAAGGGCGTTAATGACGTCCTTGCTGCCCTTTACGATATGGCAGAAGTTGCACCCCATCTTTATCCGGAAGAATATTATACGGATCAGGAAGTAGAATTCAGGATTGCAGAAATTATCCGCGAAGAAGCAATTAACCGTCTTGAACAGGAACTGCCGCATGCTATTTACGTAAACATAAAGCACATGGAAATGGCAAAGGCAAACCTTTTAAAAGTCCGTGCAGAAATCTGTGTTGAACGGGACAGCCAGAAAGGAATCGTCATCGGCAAAGGTGCACAGATGATAAAAACAATCCGTGTTGAATCCATTAAGGCAGCCCGCAAGATTTTCCCTTACCGCGTAGACATTGAACTTAATGTTTCCGTAGATAAAAACTGGCGCCAGAAAGATTCTGTATTGAATAAAATTGTTAAGTAAATTAATTAACTGTTTTTTTGTTACTGTAAGAAAAAGAAAGCGGTAACCGAGGCACTATGAAGGTTGGCAAGCGGTTTTGCCGTATGGCAAAATCGCGCAGTCCGATTCAAATAACCTTCTGCGTGCCGAATTACCGCGCTTTTTCTGAAAGTAACAAAAGTAAAAAACCTGCAACTGGAAAATCCGGATGCAGGCTTTCTTTTCAATTCAAGTTAAGTACTTTATTACATTATTTTTAAATTATTTTGAAATTATTTTTAACTTAAGCTTTTATTAAAGCTTCGGAAACTTTTCAAAATATGCTTTTGTTTCCCTTGCTGCAACACCAGAAAGTATAATCAAAGAAACACAGTTTGGAATTGCCATCAAGCCGTTTGTAATATCTGCAATTGTCCAAACCTGGCTGATTGTAAAATATGGTCCGATGGCAACTGCAAGGATATAAACCCAGCGGAAAACCTTTACAACAGTAAGATTTCCCTTTGAAAGATATTCAAGACACTTTTCTGAATAATAGTCCCATCCAAGAATTGTTGTAAATGCAAAGAATACAAGACAAATCATTAAAAGGAACTGAACGGAGTGACCGTCGCCGCCAAGAACTTTGTTAAAGGCAGCAGCTGTCAAAGCAACGCCCTTTAATTCACCAGAGCCAAGAGCATCGTTGCCTGTATAGAATGCAATTACGATTGCAAGACCTGTCATTGTGCAGATGATGATTGTATCAATAAAAGTTCCGAGCATGGAAACAATACCCTGCTGAACAGGTTCGTCTACCTGTGCTGCAGCAGCGGCAATAGGAGCAGAACCAAGGCCTGCTTCATTAGAGAAAATACCGCGGGCAACACCTTTCTGCATGCCGGCAAGCATAGACTTCATTGCAGCATCAGTTCCAAACTTAAGAACGGCACCAATTGCACCGCCTGCCATAGCCTGCAAACCGAATGCACCCTTGAAAATAACTGCAAAGGCTGCAGGAAGTTTTGTTGCATTCATGATGATGATGGAAAGACCAAGGAATACATAAACAACTGCCATTGCAGGAACAACTTTTTCTGCAACTTTTGAAATTCTCTTTAAGCCGCCGATAACAACAAGTGCAACTGCAATTGTAACAAGGGCACCTGCAATAACAACAGACCATGTATAATTATTGCCAAACAGGGCAAATGCAACATTTTTGCTTTCAGGATCAAAAGCATTGCTTACGGCAGAAGTAATACCGTTAATCTGTGTAAATGTTCCGATACCAAAAAGACCTACGCAGACACCGAAGATTGCAAAAAGAACTGCAAGCCACTTCCATGTAAAGCCAGTGCGTTCCTTCATGCCTCTTTCAATTGTATAGAAAGGTCCGCCAAGAACGTGGCCGTCAGCAGCATGCTCACGATATTTAACGGCGAGCATACATTCAGTATATTTTGTAGCTGTTCCAACCAAAGCAGCAAGCCACATCCAGAAAAGGGCACCAGGACCACCGGCAGCGATTGCTGTTGCAACACCGACAATGTTACCTGTTCCGATTGTAGCAGAAAGTGCCGTACACAAAGCAGCAAAAGGAGAAACTTCGCCTTTACCGCCTTCCTGCTTTGTAAAGAGCTGCTTAAAACCGCGTCCAAGTTTTGTAAACTGAACACAACGCAAACGAACTGTCAACAGGATACCTGTTGCAAGAATAAGGATGATTGTAGGAAGTCCCCATACAAAATCATCAATGGCTGTAAGGATTTTATCAAACATTTTGACATCCTTTAAAAAAAATAAGAGCCGACCAACTTTTGTTGAATCAGCTCTCTAGAAAGTAATAAGACAGTTGTTTTTTTCTTCTGTCCGCTTTGCCTGAGATATCGGCTTTAATAGCCTTAACCCTTCGGCGCCCTGCCTTTTTACAGGGACTCTCCAGAGAATCTAAAAACTGCAACGCATATTTTTAGACGAAAAAGATAATATTTCATTATTAAAATTTAATCAATGGACTTTGGTTTATTAATAAATTAAATGATGAATTTTGAAAATAGTGTTATTATATAGTTTAGTGCAAATAAACGCCGTAGGCAGGTTCAGTCATGAAAAAAAATCTGCACAAACGTAGTGCGGAAGCCTTTTTTTCAGGACTGGTTCTGCCGAGAGGCGTTTGTTTTTTTATAAAAATGTAAAACTACTTATACTGCAATCTGCAATTTTTTACACCGTTGTTTTTTAGGTTAAAAATATCTATAATATGCCCAATTTTATTTTACGGTTGAGGTTAAGGACTATGATTAAACTTTGGGAAACCGGAGCTTTTTTTGAAAACGGAAAGCTTGTTCCACAGGCTGAATTTAAAGGAATTG